>CAZUQY010000194.1:0-6155 GCA_964622935.1 uncultured Bacteroidales bacterium
TTCCTAATGCATTTACACCTAATGGAGATGGTATAAATGATACATGGATTATTCATAATCTAGATATTTATGATGATGCACATATACAACTCTTTAATCGTTGGGGACAAGAAATCCGTGAATCTAGAGAGATTGATTTTGAGTGGGATGGTTTGTTTAATGGTAGAAAGTTACCTGCAGGGCCCTATCTTTATGTTGTAAATATTTTTGAACGCAAACCATATGTTGGCATTGTAACAATTGTTTACTAAGATTTATTATTCAACAATAAATTTCAGTTTGTCGCCAATTTTTAGCATGTAGTTTTCGCCAAGGTTGTTCCATTTATAAATTTCGACAATAGAACAATTATATGTAAGAGCTAATCTAAAAAAATTATCTCCTGATATAATTTTATGGTATACAATATTATTTCTATCAGGTCGGACAAACTGATAATCATTGCTCACAGTATCGGAATATGTGCTATCCCTTACTTGAGTGGAGTAAATTTCTTCCGTTTTTTCTAGATATGTATGAATAAGATCGTGAGGTAAAACCAATGTATGATATGATCCATCAGCAGGGATATATGAATACAAATAAATTGGATTAAGAGCCTTTAAGATTGTGAGATCAAATTGTATAATTTCTGAAATTTGAGCTAATCTTAATGGTCCAAGCACCTGTAATGTGTCTGTTTTCATAGCTTCAACAAATGAGCTCTCTGGAAAAATATTATGCTCGGCATGATAAACCATCAGGTAATTCATAGCAATAAATGCAGGCACATAATTTTGCATTTGATTTGTAAAATAAGGCCTTATCTCCCAATAGTCAGTTTTACCTCCACTACGAACAATAGCTTTTTTAACTGTACCGGGACCTCCATTATATGCTGCAAGAGCCAGTTGCCAATCACCAAAGGTGTTAAAAAGATATTTCAAGTATCGGCAAGCTGCGTCAGTTGATTTGTGGACATCTCTTCTTTCATCAATATATGAAGTGACATTTATATCAAATAAGTCAGAAGTAGTTTTCATAAATTGCCATAATCCAACAGCTCCTGATTTTGAAATTGCATTTGGGTCAAGAGCAGATTCAACAGCAGCTAAATATTTTAATTCAAGTGGTAATCCGTATTTACTTAAATATTCTTCAAAAATTGGAAAGTAATACATCGATTTTGCCATTATCATCTGTAACTTGTCGCGATTTCTTAATCCGTAGGCATCAATATAAACTTGAACATGCTCGTTGTAATTAAGTTTTATGGGACTAAGCTCATTTAGATAGTTTATTCTTTGTTCATAAATGATTGATGGATAAGTGGGAGCAGATATTTGTGAAAGACTGTCGCTTATCTCAAATTTAGATGTCCACCAAATATTGACAGAGTCATAAAGTCGATTTAACGAATAATTTATTTTATCTATGTAAGAAGTAGTCTCTTCTTGTTTCTGTGTCTTTATTTGATTTTTACCTCCATCAGGAGTAGCCCCAACAGCAGCAGAGAACGATAAAATTATAAAAACTGCAATAATTGTTTTATGCATAAATGTTTTTTTTGCGCTGCTAATATCGTGATAATTAGTTAGAAATAAATATTTAGTGATTTAATTTTTTAACTGTGCACTGTTAATTTATAATTATTAATATGTCAGAATTAGACTGAAAGTATACTATTTTTACAAGATTAAACTAATTGTTTTGTTTTATGAAGAAAAAAATCTTTCTCATAAGTAGTGTCACTGTTGTAGCTATTTTGATCGTTTTCGGTGCAATTTATCTATTAAATAACAAGATGGACAAAAGGTTTGAGCCAATTAGCGCTGTCCCATCCGAGGCTGCTATGATTGTTGAAATAAACTTCCCGACTGATTTTTTAACTGGTATTAGCCTAGATGAAGGCGTCCTCTCTGAATTTGTAAAAACGATAGATCTTAACATAAATAATTCTTTGATGCATTGTGTTGACAGTCTTGCTATTTTTTCGGTTTTGCAGAAAGATGATAAATTGGGAAAAGGCATATGGTCTTTTCATCCCGAAGGAACCAATCCATTTACTCAATTGTTGGTATTTATAACACCTGAAAATATTAAGGACAAACAAATATTCGAGGATATAAAAAGCAAATTATCTAGTTTAGGGAACATAAGAGAAAGAGAGTTTAATGGAGTTATGCTTGCAGAGTTTAAGTCAAGCATTGACTTGCCAGATTTACATTTTTGTGTTAAGAATGGATTATTTATTATAAGTTTTTCTCAAAAGATGCTTGAGAAATCAGTTGATAGACTTAATTCTGAAAAGGCATTACCTGATTTAAATGCGGAATTTAATCAGTTATATACGACTGCAGGTAAAAAGGAAGTTGCAAACTTTTATGTTAATATGAATCTTTTTCCTGATGTTTTTCTTGGCTATTTGACCAGTACTGATAAAACTACATTTGAAAAAATGAAGTCTTTCTCAGAATGGACAGAATTAGACCTTAGCTTTGATGCAGAAAAAATTAGCCTTAATGGTTTTTCTAAATTAAGCGATTCAGTATCTTCATTTACATCAATCTTAATGACACAGGAATCATCAGAATTAAATGTCATTGATGTTTTACCTGATAATACTTCGTTTTATTTTGCCTTATCTATTAATAAGCCGGATGCATTTCGACAAGAACTAGCAGATTATAATACCAAAATTGGTGAGAAACAAAAACTATTAGACAGTTTTAGTAAGATAAAAACTGAAACAGGTATTGATGTAAATGAAACGTTCTACCCACTTATGGAAAACGAAGCATGCTTTGCTGTTACTAGTCCGGGCAATTATGATATATACGAAAATTCGTATATGATATTGGGATTAAAATCACAGTATTCTGCAGAAATAGAGCTCTCTAATATTATTAAAGTGATCAGTAAAAATAGTGGAGTGCCGATGAATCAATTGCAAGATGTAATTAAAATCGACGAAAAAACAAGTGTAGACGTTTATGTTCTCCCATTTACTGGATTACCTGAATTATTGTTTGGACATAATTTTAGTAAATGTACAGGGCAGTATGTTTGTTGCATAAATAGTTTTATGATTTTTGCAAATTCAAAAAACTCATTATTTAGAATAGTTTATGACATTGTTCTAAACAAAACACTAAAAACAAGTATTGATTATAATCTGTTTTTGGATAATTTTTCAGAGAGTTCGAACTTGTTTATTTATTTTTCCATGTATAATGGGTATGAGATTTTTGAAAGTCTCTTTACTGATGAGATAAAATTAAGCATTACTGAAAACATGGAAGTTATTTATGGTTTTGGAAATTTTGGATATCAGGTCAACAAAAGCAATGATATGTTATATAATAACCTCGTTGTGAAAAAACAAGCCTATGCTATCGAGAAACCCCAAACGGTTTGGGAAAGCAGATTAGATACTACAGTTTCTATAAAACCTGTGATTGTTACAAATCATGATAATAATTCAAGAGAGATAATTGTTCAGGATTGCAACAATAATCTTTATCTCTTAAGTCATAGTGGTCGAGAAATATGGCGTGTTAAAATCGACGAAAAGATAGAAAGTAATATCTATCAGATTGACCTCTATAAAAATGGCAAGCTTCAGTATTTGTTTTCAACAAAAAATAAATTACATCTAATTGATAGACTTGGAAATTATGTTGACAAATATCCAGTTAAGCTAAGATCTGCTTCTACAGCTCCAATGTCTTTGTTTGATTATAATAATGATAAATCCTATAGAATAATAATTCCGTGTAGTAATAATAAAGTGTACCTATATGATGCCGAAGGAGATATTGTCAAAGGATGGAATTTTGACAATACTGAAGATGATGTTAGTGCTGAAATATGTCATTATAATGTTGATGGAGAGGATTATATAGTTTTTAAAGATAAATATAAATCATACTTTTTAGATCGAAAAGGAGAGTCCAGAGTGGATTTTCTAACTAAATTTACTTTTTCTTCAAAAAACAAAATTTATTTTGACAATACATATTCTAAACCAAGGTTTGTGACAACAGATTCAAATGGTATGATTAGATATTTTTATAAAAATGGAGATCAGGATTCTTTAAAAATTAAAGATTTTAGCGAAGATCATTATTTTATATTAAAGGATGTGGATTGTGATGGAAGTGCAGACTATGTTTATCTTGATGGAAAACGGCTTGAAGTGTTTAATAGGCAAAAGAAGCTAATTTTTTCATATGAGTTCGAAGCAGAACCATCGTCTGAGCCATTTTTTTATAGATTCCCTAGCAACCAAATCAAGATTGGAGTCGTCTGTTATTCTGTAAGTAAAATATACTTGATTAATAGCGATGGTTCCTTATTTGATGGATTTCCACTGTTTGGATTGACTCCTTTCAGTATTGGATATCTTAGTAGTGAGGCAAATAAGTTCAACTTGATTGTTGGTGGTCAGGAAAATTTGTTGTATAATTACGAAGTAAATGAAAATTAAGTGATATGAAAACAAAATGTAAATTATTATTAGTTTCATTTGTTCTACTTCTCGCAGTTACATCCTGTATCAAGGATAATTTCAATTTTGATAAATGGGATAGAGAAGTAGAATATGATGCAAGTTTCGCAGGCCCTGCGGTCTGGGGAGATGTTGCCTTTTCTGATGCTGTTGCAATTTATGACTCGACAGGCTTGCTTATAGAAAATGAAGATGGATATGTGTCCTTACAGTATATGACAGAAGTTTCGTCAAATAAAGTAAATGAGATAATATATCTTGAAGATCAGAATATCTCTGGATCAGTTGATAGCCCTGATTTTGACTTTGCAGATTTCGATAGTCCAAGTGATACTGTGAGTTTCTTTTACACACAAGATATGCTTTTTACAATGTTTAATTCCGATGCGGAGATTGACTCAGCGTTGCTAAAAACTGGTATATTGGATATTAATACAAACTCATCCTTTAAGCATTCAGCAATGCTTTATATTAAATTTCCAACTGTTACTAAAAATGGAGTGCCATTTTCAACAACTCTTATCTATACACCTCTTGGGGGTATTGCTAACAGTTTAAATAATGACTTTGCTGGCTATACAGTAGATATGACTCAAACAGCCACAGGATTTAACGAAATTCCTGTTGAAATAAGATTTACATTGATTTGGTCTGGCGGTAGCGATAACAGTGGTTCAGTTGATTTTGGTGCTGATATTAAAGAAATGCAATACTCAATAATGCATGGATATTTTGGAGAAAATACACTTTTCTTTGAAAGTGACACAATTGATATTAGTCTTTTCCGTAATGATGATTGGACGATTGAAAAATATTTATTTATGGATCCGAAATTTAAAATATATTATTGGAATTCGTATGGTGTGCCATCACAGTTCTACTTTACTCATCTGTTGGCAAACTCTGCTATAGACGATATCGACTATAATATTATTGATTATGGTGTCGGATTACCAATAGGAGAATCTAATCCTTATGATGTAAGCTACGCTACAATAGTTGGAGAAGAGATGTTAGATTCTTTAAAGTTAGACAGGAATAACTCAAATATTGCAGATGTGATTAATAAGAGACCAAAATGGATACAGTTTAGGGCAAAAGCAACTACCAATCCTGCGGGTCTTGATCATCATAATTTTGTAATTGATAATTCGAGTATAGATGTCGAAGTAGTAATGGAACTACCAATGTGGGGATATATTTATAATTGGAATTTGTGGGATACTACTGAAGTTGATTTGTCTGATATTCAGATTGATAATAATCCGGTTGAAAGATTACTTGTTAGAATTGATATTCAGAATGGTTTTCCTATTGAAGCATTTGGACAGATCTATTTTACTGATGAAAATTATGTCATACTTGACTCATTGTTTTATACATACGAAGAGCGTGTTTTAATGCCTGCTGATGTTGATGCAAATGGCCGTGTTACTGATTTTGCACGCAAAGTCACCGAAATCGAGTATGTTGACGAAAGACTCGATAAACTTGAAACTTGTAAATATGTAATATATGGAGGCCAAGCGAATACAACTAACGCCGATGTTGACGAGGTTTCTAAGATTTATAGTGATTATCGAATAATTTTTGATATTGGTTTTGAAGTTGACTTAGAACTTGAGGGAAATATAGATTCATTACAAAACGAGTTTGATTAAAAAAT
>CAZUQY010000195.1:0-6148 GCA_964622935.1 uncultured Bacteroidales bacterium
AATGGAAGTCTGCTGCAATATTATTATATAATTTTGCAATGGTTTCCAAAGTGTCAGCAATGGTGCCGTCAAAGTCGAAGATTATGGTTTTGTTTGTTTCCATTTAATCTAAAGCTTACAACAAAATAATCAATTATATTGTTTTGTATTACAATCCTAATCTTTTTTCTTCGCTACTACAATCATTTCCTCACCAAAATTAAAGAGGCTAAGAGTTTTATAAATCAAGTCGTGATAAAACAATCCAACCCAGATAAAAAATTTAGGAATATTGGTCACTTTATTAAAGAAATTTTGTCTTTCAGTATTAGAAATTACAGGTTTTTCACCCGATTGTGCATCATTATTCTTTCTTCTCTTGAGCCATGGCAATAATGTAAACATCAAAAATAATTTAAGCTCATATGATGATTTGTATTTAACGACTTCAAAACCATTGTTTTCGAGAAGCGTTTTAATCGTTTTACGAGAAAAATAATTTACATGTTCTATTGACATCATGCTCCACTTTTCTTTTTGTTTTTTTGCGACCTTGCTATCTATTTGAGGTATTTGTAATACAAAATATCCTCCAGGTTTAATAATAGAATGTGCTTTTTTTACAGCAATTTTAGGCTCGTCTAAATGCTCCAACACATCCCACATTGTAGCAAAATCCCAATTGTTTTGAGGAAGGTCAAGTTTGTAAAAATTATCATGCACAACTTTAAGCTTCAAATCTTCTGTTGCATAATGATGCATCAACTCAGATATTTCAACACCTTCTGTTTCAAAACCCATACGCTGAGCAGTATGTAAAAAATGTCCCCATCCTACTCCAATGTCATAAAGTTTTCCAGATTTGGCATATTTTTTAATCAATTTAATGCGCAAACGATGACGACGATATTTTATATAATTATTCCCTTTACGAACTGAAGCAAGTACCTCCTCATCACGATAATCTTCATAGAGAATTTGTTCACGATAAGATTGTGGGATAAAAACAAACCCGCAATTATTACATTCAACGACATTAAAATCGCTGCGTTCAAATTTTACGCTAAAATCTTTTGGGTTTTCATTCCCACAAACAGTGCAATGTATATTCTTTAAATAATCCATAATATGATTACAAAAGTAATAAACTTAAAATATGTTACAATACAATTATCAATCACCTTCAAGATCAAAACCGGCCACTACGGCAAAATGATCAGAATAATGCTCGCTTATAACTTTATGAAAAACACAATCAAACTTTTTATCATATAGAACATAATCAATTCTTTGTTTGATGTTAAAATTATCCCAAGTATAACCCGGATATTTCCCATCAGTAACAAAACTATCTTTTAAGCCCTCAGCAATTGTAAAATAAGCATAGGAAAGTGGTCCATCATTAAAATCACCACAAATAAAAACCGGATAATCGCATGAATCGATCGAAGCTCTAACCATTTCTACTTGAGCTGAACGTTTAGTAAGAGAAGATAAATACTTTTTTAAAACAATTTTCATTTTTGTATTATCGCCAGATTCTGAGAACTCCTCAATCAAAGTATAATCATTTTGATTTAACTGTATCGATTGCAAATGGAGGTTATACACTCTAACAGTATCTTCATTAATCAAAATATCATTATAAATAAACCCATTAAAAACATCTTCAAATTTATGTGAAAACGAATTTACGATAGGATATCTTGAAACGATAGCCAGTCCAAAATTTTGGCCGCCAACCGCAGTTGCCATAACCGCCTTAAAACAATATTCAGCATCTAGCAATAGCTTTATAGAATCAAGTGTAATAAAATTCCTTTGAGAAGTATTCCAATATGCCTCCTGCAAACAAATTATACCCGGATCTTCTGCATCAATTATCCTAAAAATATTTGTTTTAATTTGCGAGTTATTTTCCCAATCATATAAACCAAAAATCTTTACATTATACGTCATGATTTTAAGGTCAGCACTTGCTTGCTGAGACGAGAACATTGCCATTACAGGGAAAATCAGATTTACAAATTTAACTCCAGCAACTATAGCACCAAAAGAGATAAGCGAATATTTCCATTTAAAAATCAACCAAAAAATAGCAAACACAAGATTTATAATTACTAAAGCTACATAAATCAGCGGTAACAGTGCTACTGCCACAGTTTTTTCAGGGGAAATATGAACCGAGAAATATACCATTATCAACATTGCTGCTATAATAATGTTTAGCACAAAAACTATTTTCTTAAAAGTCTTCATCTACCTTTATTACTCATTTTAAACAGTTTATCCTTTTCATCTTTCGACAAACTCGAATAACCAGATTGTGCAATCTTATCTAGAATTTTATCTATTTCGACCTGTTCTGCTTTTTTACGTGCATTAAACTCCATATCAGTTTTTGGACGGTTTGGTTCTTGTTTTTTTCGCTTTTTGTTTTTCTTGATCTTTATCTCCTTTGATGGTTTAAAAAATTCTTTTATCCCATAAAGAAAACGCGATAACCATATAGTAATATCTGTTCCCTTTCGGTAATATCTAACAAATATATAACCTAAAAATGCTCCTCCGATATGTGCAATATGGCCACCAGCATTACCAATAGGAATACTTATTAAATCTATAACGATAATACCAATGGCTAAATATTTAAGTTTAACTTTACCGAAAAACAACATATAAACTTCCTGATTAGGCACTAGAGTAGCAACAGAAATTACAATTGCCATTACTGAGGCTGAAGCCCCTAATGCCACAGCAAATAAACTAGCAAAAGAAAAAGCAGGGATTAAATTATACGCGGCAATATAAAATACGGCTCCTGAAACTCCCCCTAACAAATAAACTCCAAGCAATTGCCTCTGAGAAAGAAATTGCAAAAAGAGTTTTCCAAACCAAAAGAAAACAAGCAAATTGAACAGTAAATGTAAAAAGCCTTCATGAGTAAACATGTAGGTAATAATTGTCCAAGGTTTCCTAAACAAATCGTCAATATTTGCAGGGACAGCAAACCAATTAATAATATCAAAATCGTCAAATCCTCCAAAGAACGCAACAATTTTTGATAATATAACAATCAGAAAAACAATCAGATTAATATATATCAGAGTATTAAAATTGTTTCTCCCTTTAAGGCTATATTTTATTTCATCAAAGATTGTCATTTTATTGCCAGCGATTAAACTGTTTTTTCTTCCATATAAGAATAAAAATCAGGCCAAAGAGCATCCCTCCTAAATGTGCAAAATGCGCAACATTATCACCAGATCTATTCATGAATCCGAGGTATATTTCAATTGCAATAAGTCCCATAACCAGGTACTTTGCCTTTACGGGAATTGCAAAATAAAGATAAAGTAAAACATTAGGAAATAACATCCCAAAAGCAAGCAATAATCCATAAACAGCACCTGATGCCCCAACTGTTGGTGTGTTTATCATCATATTTAAATCTCTCATCTGAGGATCCACATAATTCTTCCCACTAAGCATTATATTTGCTCCTTCATTAAGAACTAACTGTATTTTTTCTATTGGCATATGGCTCATTAGAGTATTTATCTCAATTTGGATAACGCCAAGATGTAATAATGCAGCACCAAGACCGGTTACAAAATAATATATAAAGAACCGTTTTTGCCCCCATACATCCTCAAGAACTTTTCCAAACATATATAGAGCAAACATATTAAAGAATAAGTGCCAAATACCGCCATGCATAAACATGTGCGTGATTAGCTGTATTGGTTTAAAGAGCTCTGATTTAAAACTATAAATTGCAAGATATGTCTGTAAATTTGGGAAAACCATACTTAGCAAAAACATCGCAACATTAATTATCAATAATATTTTTACAACTGGTGGTAAGTCAAAAAGTCCTTTTCTTTGATAATACATTTAATTCAATTTTTTTTCAATTTCATCCACACTAATAATCTCTAGTATCTTTTTCCCTTCAATGGTATGGTTATGATTTGAACAAGACATTAGCCTATAAAACAAATCCTGCATTTCCTGTTCGCACATGATCTTCCCCACTTTAAATGCTGCAGTCTTTGCAAGTGACAAAGCAATCTTTTCGTGAAGAACCATTTCGGCACTACCTGATATTTCTCCCAAAACATAAACCATCTGATCAATCGTCTTATGAGGATCAATATCTGTCAGATCACCAGGAACGCCTTTAATCTCAAACTTATCCTTGCCCAACATAACAATTTCGAATCCTATATTGTTTAATTCACTAATTACTTCTAATAATACAGCTCTTTCTGAAGGTGCTGGCTCGTAAATTACGGGAAATAAGGATTTTTGAGTAACTCCTTTGCGAGTTTCAAGCAGCTTTAAGAATTTCTCAAATAGTATTCTCTCATGCGCTCGTTTTTGATTTATTACAATTAATCCTGATTTACCTGAAGTTAAAATATATTTATTTTTCAGCTGAAAAAATATTCCCTTTTCTTCTTTTTTGAAAGCAGTTTCATCTAACAGTTCTTTTTGTTCTGGAATACTTTCTTTTGGCAAAAAGAAATCGTCGGGAGTTTTTGTTTGTGAAGGGGTGTAAAAACTCTCCCAATTTCCAGGCATAGTATCACGTTTAAAATTTTGTGTTCCTTTTTGATCAAAAGGATTATAATCAGGATTGATAGTAATACTTGGTGATTTAAAACTTGTTTTAGATGTCAAATGAGCATCGCGAGTAATATTTTCCTCAAACTCGAGACTAGGAACTATGTTAAATTTCCCTAATGATTCTTTAACAGCAGCATTAACGATTTGAAAAATTGCTTGTTCATCTTCAAATTTTATTTCAGTTTTTGTTGGATGTATATTGATATCAATATGTGCCGGATCAATTGTAAAATAAATGAAGAAACTGGGATGTTCACCTTCTGGAATCAACTTATTATAAGCCATTGCAATAGACTTGCGAAAATAAGGATGATACATATATCTATTGTTTACAAAAAAGAACTGTTCAGAAGTAGATTTCTTAGAACGTTCGGGTTTTGCAATAAATCCGTTTATTTTAACGATTGATGTATCTGTACTAACATTTATTAGGCTTGAATTCAGAGCTTTCCCAAAAATATTAATTATTCGTTGTCTTAGATTTTCTGGTTTTAATTGAAAAACTTGATTATTATCGGAAATAAATGTAAATGAAATTTCAGGATTTGTTAAAACAACACGATGTAATTCTGTAAGGATATGCTTATTCTCAGCTCTATCAGATTTTAAGAACTTACGTCTTGCCGGAACATTATAAAACAAATTTTTCACCAAAAAATTTGTTCCAACAGAGCATGCCTCCTGTTCTTGAGATGTAATATCCGAGCCTGCGATACATATATGAGTGCCAAGCTTATCTTCATCTCTACGGGTTTTCATCTCTACCGAAGCTATTGCCGCAATTGAGGCTAATGCTTCTCCTCTAAAACCCATAGTCCTAATTGCAAAAAGATCTTCTGCTCTAGAGATTTTGGAGGTTGCATGTCGCTCAAACGACATTCTAGCATCTATAGAAGACATCCCACAACCATTATCAATTATCTGAATCAGAGTCTTCCCTGCATCCTTTACTACAACCTGAATATCGGTCGCACCAGCATCCAAGGAATTTTCGACAAGTTCCTTTATAACCGAAGCAGGACGTTGAATTACCTCACCGGCAGCAATTTGATTCGCAACTGAATCCGAAAGCAATTTAATTATGTCTGACATTACCTACTAAAATATTTAATTAAAGATGTTAAATCAGCTACCAGTAAAATGTATGCCAAAAAGAATAATACTGCCAAAATGACAAGTAATCTGATAGTTGAATTGCGACTTCGGAATGCCCTTCGTGGCATTTTAGGTCTAAAACTTCCTTTAATTGTGGTCCCTGGTATATATTCATCAGGTTGTGACTCAATAATATCTTTCCCCCGTTCTCTTCTCAACTCTCTCCGACGCTCTTCTCTATCAACTTTGTCCGGATCATAGAACCTAGGTTTATAATCATACACATTATATTGTGGCAATTTGAAAAAACTTCCTACACCCATTTGATTTATTTTTTACAAAAGTATGAATTTTTTTAGAACTTCATTAATACATATAACTGGTATTAACGGCTTATTATTTTAATTATTCAAAATTTATGAAATAATTCTATTTACGCTTT
>CAZUQY010000196.1:0-6138 GCA_964622935.1 uncultured Bacteroidales bacterium
GAAAAGCATTTGTTGCCGGTGCTGATATTGCAGAGATGTCCGAAATGGGAAAACTTGAAGCAGCAGTATTTTCAACTGCTGGTCAGGATACTTTTAACAGAATTGCAAATTTTAGAATTCCAGTTATTGCAGCAATTAATGGTTTTTCCCTCGGTGGAGGTTGCGAACTTGCAATGGGTTGTGATATCCGAATAGCAAGTACTTATGCTAAATTCGGACAACCAGAGGTAAACCTTGGTTTAATCCCGGGATATTTTGGAATGAAAAGACTTGCTAATATTGTTGGTCTTTCAAATGCATTGTATTTGCTTTGTACAGCCGATATGATTGACGCTAACGAAGCATTAAGATTAGGACTGATTCAAAAGATTACAGCACCTGAAGAACTTATGAATGAAGCTCGTAAAATTGCTTCCAAAATTGCATCCAAAGGTAAAAATGCAATTGCAAAGGTGAAAGAAGTTACTGTACAAGGTACAGACATGAATTTAAGCGACAGCAGAATTCTCGAAATAGAAGCTTTTGCTTCATTGTTCGGAACTCCTGAGGCCAGCGAAGGCATGAAAGCTTTTCTTGAGAAACGAAAACCTGAATGGAAATAACTGATAAAGGCCAAAGGCCAAAAGCCAACAGCCTGTAAAATAAAAAACAAACTAAAATAATAGAATATGAATTACGACAACAGACTGGAAAACGTCACCGTTTTAGGAGCCGCCGGGAAAATGGGAAGCGGTATCCTTTTACTGACATCCATGGAGATGTACGACATTAGTAAGAAACCCGAAAACAAGGACAAACATTTTGTTCTGTATGCTTTGGATATTTCTCAGAAAGCTCTTTCGGGACTTATGAAGTATATTCAGGGACAACTTGTCAAGCAAGCTGAAAAGAAAGTCAATGCACTACGTAAAGTTTATGCAGATAGAGCTGATTTGATTGATAATGCTGAAATAATAGACCAATATGTAAAAGATGTAATGAATATTATCAGACCTATTACTACTTTAGAGTCTGCATACGAATCACATATTGTTTTTGAGGCAGCAAGTGAAAATCCAGCATTGAAGATAAAAATGTTTTCTCAGATTAATGAGAATAGCATAGTTGAGCCTTGGTTCTTTACTAATACTTCTTCAATTCCAATTGGGCATCTTAATAAAGAAGCTAAACTTGATGGTAGAATTCTAGGCGTTCATTTTTATAATCCTCCAGCAGTACAAAAACTTGTTGAAGTAATTAAGTGTGATGAGTCAAAACCTGAATTATCTGAGTTTGTAAGTAAATTTATTAAGCAAATGCGTAAAATCGAAGTTCCTTCTTACGATTTTGCAGGATTTATTGGTAATGGACACTTCATGCGTGATGCACTTCATGGAATGAGTCTTTTAAATGAGCTGAAAAAGGAAATGAGTTTTGCTGAAGCAGTTTATTCTGCAAATAAAATTAGTCAGGACTTTATGATTCGCCCTATGGGAATTTTCCAACTGATTGATTATGTTGGTATTGATGTTTGTCAATTTATTATGAAAGTGATGAATCCTTATGTTGGTGATGAGATAATTCATAGTCCTCTATTAGATTCTATGATGGAAATAGGAGTAAAGGGTGGACAAAATCATGATGGTTCTCAAAAAGATGGGTTTATTAAATATGAAGAAGGACTTCTTGCAGCATTTTACGATTTTGATAAAAAAGAATATGTGAAGATTGATGAAGTTGCGATTAAAGGTGATGAGAAATTAGGTGCACTTCCAAATGGATATCTTCCTTGGAAAGATGTAGTTGGAAATCCTAAGAAAATGGAAGTATTTGTAAAGTATTTTAATGAAATGAAAACCATGAATACTGCAGGTGCAAAGTATGCTTTGGAATATCTAAAAAGATCAAAGCAAATAGGTGTGAAGCTTGTTGAAGATAAGGTAGCTTATACTGCAGAAGATGTAAATACTGTCTTACTCACTGGCTTTTTCCATGCTTATGGACCAATTAACGATTTTATTAATTAAACATCAGGAGGAATAATTATGAAACTTAGAAGAAAAGTATATATGGTTGCCGGTTACAATACAATATCAATGGGATCCGGTAGAAAAGAATTTCATCCTAAAAAACCTCGTCCGGGTTTAGAGGATTACATGCAAGAAGCAGGGCAAGAAGTTTTGAAACAAATTGGCGGTGCTAAGAATGTTGACGAATGTGTTGTTGGTAATTTTATTGCTGCACGATATAACCGTCAGGGAAACCTAGCAGGTTTTTTTCCGATGATTGATGAAGGGTTGAAATATAAACCTGCAATTAGAACAGAAGGTGCTTGTGCGTCAGGAGCTCTTGCTCTTGCTACAGGAATTAAATCTATTCTAGCTGAAACTGCTGATGTAGTATTAGTTATTGGTATCGAAGTTCAAAATAGTATGAAAGCTGTTTATGGTGCTGATGTATTAGCTGCTGCTGGTTGGGCAAAAGAACGTAAAGACGGTCATACACATTTCTTTCCGGGTAAATTCAGCGACAGAGCTGGTAAGTATTACGAGAAATTTGGTTATGAAAAAACTCGTTTAGGAATGGCTACATGGTATAAAAATGCTGTTGAAAATGCACGTCTATGCCCTACTGCTCAAGAACATCACAATTCTACAGAAGATTTATTGGCTGTTGGAATGATGAAGCCAAATGGTCGTAGCTTTGTAGATAACCTTAATGTTTTTGACTGTTCAAAAGTTTCTGATGGAGCATCCGGAATCGCAATCATGTCTGAAGAAGGGCTAAAGAGATGCGGAATAAATCCTAAAGACGCTGTTGAAGTAATCGGTTTAGGCTTAGCTGAGAACAACTTGACTCAGGGACCAGCAGATCTCACAAAACTTGACACAACTAAAGTAGCAGTTGAAAAAGCTTTAGATATGGCTAAAATCACAAAAGACGATATTGCAACTATTGAATTGCACGATTGTTTTTCAATCGCCGGAATTATGGCACTCGAAGCTATTGGTCTTGCCGAATATGGTAAAGGTCCTGACTTTGTAGCTGAGGGCAACACTGCCCGTAACGGAAAAATCCCGGTTAATACTACAGGCGGACTTGTTGGTTGGGGACATCCGACAGGTGGTACAGGAGTTCATCAGGCAGTTACTATCTGGGAACAACTTACAGGTAGAGCTGGTGAATCTCAAATAAATATTCCTGCTGATAGACCTTATGGTTTAACAATTAATATGGGTGGAGATGATAAAACTCTAGTTTCAGTCGTTTATAAGAAAAATTAAACTAATTTCAGTTATATATAATGCCCCTTTTTGGGGCATTTTTTTTAGATAGAACTTCTTGTTAATAGTTATAGACAAACATTAACACTTACTGATGCAATGCTCCATCTCGAAATGTGTTAGACCGTGTTACAGTGATAGCATCATATAAAGCACCTGGAGTTACTGAGATTAGATAATCATATGTTAAATACAAAAAAAAAACATTAAACTATAATTTCATCTTCATTAGATTTAATGTAGTGTATTTATTATCTTAGCATAATATTGATTTAATATGAAGATGTTTTGATAGAGAATCAAGTGCGTGGAACAAAAGTAACTATTTCTATTTCATTTTAATTTTAGATATTATTTATGAAAAATATTACTGAACTATTCCATATTAAATATCCTATTATTCAGGGTGGAATGATATGGTGTAGTGGTTGGAAGCTTGCCTCTGCTGTTAGTAATGCTGGTGGCTTAGGTTTGATAGGTTCAGGTTCTATGAATCCAGGCATACTTGAAGACCATATTAGAAAGTGCCGGAATGCTACAGATAAACCCTTTGGTGTAAATATTCCTCTAATCTTTAATTATTCCGAAGATTTTATTAATATTGTAATAAAAGAAAAAGTTCCAATTGTTTTTACTTCTGCTGGAAACCCAGCAAAATATACCGAAAGATTGCAAGAATCAGGAATTAAAGTTGTTCATGTAGTAGCAAATCTTAAATCAGCATTAAAATGCGATTCAGTTGGTGTTGATGCAATAGTTGCAGAGGGTTTTGAAGCAGGTGGTCATAATGGAAAAGAAGAAACTACGACAATGGTTTTAATTCAAATGATTAATAAAGTAGTGAAAATTCCAATTATTGCTGCTGGAGGGATTTATTCAGGACATTCAATGCATGCTGCTTTTAGTCTAGGTGCAGAAGGGGTACAGATTGGTAGTCGATTTGCTGCTAGTGTTGAATCGTCGGCTCATCAATTTTTTAAAGATAAAATTGTTAAGTCTGGCGATGGTGATACATTTCTTTCTCTTAAAAAACTTATTGCAGTTAGACTTTTGAAAAACAAATTCTTTGAGTTGGTTAAGAATAGTGAAGATAATGGAGCATCAAGTGAAGATATTATAGCACTGTTGGGAAGTGGAAGGTCTCGAATGGGAATGTTTGAAGGGGATGTTGAAAACGGAGAGCTTGAAATTGGACAAGTTGCTGCGATGATCAACAAAATTCAGTCAGTAGATGAAATAATGCGGGAAATTGTAGAAGAATTTAATCAAATAAGAATTTGTGCTTTAGATTAAAATAATAGATGGTGGTTTGTTTTACAATTTGTTTAATTAACAGATATACAGGCGTTTATACGTATGTTGAAAAACAACTTGTTATCGTAAAAAAACCGATTAAATCATTTTTATTTTATTTTATTTATAGTATATTAGCCACTGAATTAATAAACCAAAAATTACTATGAACATAACAAAACTCGATGATGTAATTCAGGCGGTTAAAACCAAACCTAGAAAACGTTTATCTGTTGCATTTGCAAATGATGCTCATACAATTGAAGCTGTTAGCGCAGCAATTGATCTTGGAATCGTTGATGGCATTTTAGTTGGAGATGAAAAAATAATAAAGGAAGTTTGCGTACACGAAAATATTGATTTTAATAAGTTTTCAATTGTGCAGGAATCGGACGAAATGAAAGCTACACATACTGCTGTTAGATTGGTAAATGAAGGGAAAGCTGATTTTGTGATGAAAGGTTTGGTTAGCACAGATAAATACATGCGTGCTATTCTTAATAAAGAGACAGGATTGCTTCCTCCAAAAGCCGTATTGAGTCATGTGGTTGTAATGGAAATACCAACTTATCATAAATTATTGGTAGTTACTGATGTAGCAGTTATTCCGGCTCCAGATCTTTCTCAGAAAGTTGCTCTAACAAATTATGTGATTTCAGTTTCTAAATCTCTTGGAATTGAAACCCCAAAAGTGGCTTTAATTACTGCAACTGAGCAAATGTCTGTTTCGATGCCTGCTTGTGTTGACGCTGCCATAATTTCAAAAATGGCTGAAAGAGGTCAAATTAAAGGTGCTTTAGTTGATGGCCCTCTTGCTCTTGATGTTGCTATTGACAAAGAAAGTGTTGAAATAAAAAAACTTAAAAGTGTTGTTGATGGAGAAGCGGATTGTCTTGTTTTTCCTGATATAGAAGCAGCAAATGTTTTTTATAAAACAGCATCAAAGTTAGCTAATGCACAACTAGGCGCTATGCTTGTTGGTGCGAAATGCCCCGCTGTTTTAACTTCTCGTGGTGATTCAGCAAAAACAAAAACATATTCAATAGCCTTAGCGGCTTTATCAGCATAATTTTCACTATTAAAAATGAGTAATAAATATTTAAAAATGAGTATTCATAAGATTTTAGCAATTAACCCAGGGTCAACATCTACAAAAATTGCAGTTTACGAAAATGCAAAAAATATTTTCTTGAAAAATATTAAACACTCAAACGAGGAGTTAAAACCTTTTAATTCTATAACAGAGCAATATGAGTTTCGTAAATCAATTATACTTCGTGAATTAGAAGCAGCAGGGCAAGATGTTAATGATTTAACATGCATTGTTGGTCGTGGCGGACTTGTAAATCCAATACCTTCAGGTGTTTATGAAGTAAACGAGCACATGAAAAAAGATTTGCTTGATTCTCCAATTGGAGAGCATGCAAGTAATTTGGGAGGTCTAATTGCTGCTGATATAGCAAATGGACTGAAAAATGTAAAAGCATATATTGCAGATCCAGTAGTAATTGACGAGATGGAAGATATCGCAAGAGTATCTGGTCACCCTGAGTTTCAAAGATTCTCTATATTACATGCATTG
>CAZUQY010000197.1:0-6105 GCA_964622935.1 uncultured Bacteroidales bacterium
AACAGATTTCCTGCATTATCAAATGCGTTTGTAAATCAGGGTGTGACAGCATATCAGAAAAATGACTATGAAAAAGCTTATAGTAATTTTGAAAAAGCTGTACAAATTTCAACACTTGCATTTAAAGTAGATACTCAGTTATATTATTTTGCCTCTCTAGCTGCAATGAAAGCAGAAAAATTTGAGGAAGCGATTCAATTAAACGATGTGTTAATGCAGTTAAATTTTGGTGAAACAGCAGATGATAAAGTAGGAATTTACCTTAATCAAGCAACTGCATATAAAGTGACAGGTGATACTGTTAAAATGCTTGAAACTCTTCAGGAAGGGATAGGAAAATATCCAGAAGACAATTATTCTTTAGTTATTGAAACGTTTAACTATTATGTAAATGCTGGAGAAAACGAGAAAGCATTTGAGTATATTACTATGGCTATTGAAAAAAATCCTAATGATGCACAATTCTTTGTTATTAAGGGAACTTTGCTTGAAGAATTAGGACGTAAGCAGGATGCTCAAACTGAATACGAAAGAGCGATTGAACTGCAACCTGAAAACTTTGATGCAAATTACAGTCTTGGTGCATTTTATTATAATACTGCTGTTGATACTTTGGATTGGGCAGATAAAAACATTCCAATTACAGAGTTTTCAAAACTTGATCAGTACAAGAAGATTTCAAATATATACTTTGAGCAGTCATTGCCATTTCTTGAAAAAGCTTATGCTCAGCAACCTAAAAATCTTAACGTTCTTGGTACCCTTCGTATAATCTATTATCGTTTGGCAAAAATGGAGGAATATGAAAAAATCAAAGCAGAACTTGACGCTCTAACAGAATAAAATATTAAATAGGATTTTCTAAGCTCCCAATAAATGGGGGCTTTTTTTATGAAATTTCACCTCTTAATGAAATTGTTAAAAGTTTTGTTATTTCATTTTGTGACAAATCCTTAGCTAATAGAAACATCATTTTAGCCACAGCGGTTTCTGTAGTCATATCAGAGCCACTAACAACGCCAATTTCTTTTAATCTGACACTTGTTGAATATTTGCCTTGTTGAACTTTGCCAACTATACATTGAGTGATATTGAGGATTATTATGCCTCTTTTTATACAATTATCTAAGACTTCAATTATATCATCTTGAGTTGGTGCATTGCCAGAACCATAAGTCTCTAATATTATACCCCTTAAGTCAGGTGTTTTTGTAATTGCAATAATGGTTTTTGCTTGAATACCAGGGAAAAACTTAATAATTGCGATGTTGTTGCAGATATCTTTGTGTTGAATTAAAAAATCAATTTTATTCCGATACAACTCATCTTCAAATACTTTTATTTCTGTACCAACATGTGCAAGTAGAGGATAATTTGGGGATCTAAATGCATCAAAATTCTCTGCACTCATCTTACTTGTGCGGTTTCCTCTATAAAGATTGTCTTCGAAATAAATACAAACTTCCTGTATTAGAGGCTTCTCATTTTTCTGCATACAGGCTAGTTCTATTGCAGCAATGATATTTTCTCTTCCATCAGTTCTTAATAAACCTAATGGAAGTTGTGACCCTGTAAGAATTATTGGTTTTGTAAGGTTTTCAAGTAAAAAACTTAGTGTAGATGCTGTGTATGCCATTGTGTCTGACCCATGAAGAATTACAAAACCATCATAGTTGTCATAATTTGTTGCAATGACATCGCTTAATTCTAGCCAGAATGTGTTGTCAGCATCTGACGAGTCAATAAGTTTTTCGAAGCTATACGAACTAATGTTTGCAGGAAAGTTTTTAAGTAATGGAATGTAATTAAGTAGGTTTTCAAAAGTAAAAGGTAATAATGTTCCTTTGTCATTTTTGATCATACCAATAGTACCACCGGTATATATAATCAGAATTTCTGGTTTTTTCATTTTGCAATTTTTCGTGTTGCAAAACTATAAAAAATTATGTTCAAACAAATTACTAAAAGTTATTTCCGCCCACATTCTGTATCCTAGTGGTGTCATATGACCATCTGTTGGCCAATAAAGGTATTTAGAAGGAATAGTAAATGAATTTTTACTTTGTTGATAGAATTCAAGAATATCAATAGTTATAATTTTATTATTAGATTTTAAATCATTAATGAGTGTTGCGAAAGCATCTTTGTTATATTTTAAATTTTGACAAGAAAGTAAATCCGGAAACGAAATTATTATTAGTTGACAATTCGTTTTTTGTGAGTAATTAATAAGATTCTGGATTTCTTTATTCATCTTAACATATGCCTGTTGTTCAAGTTCTTGGTACTTGTTCATATTTATGCAAAGCTCAGGATAATCAAAAATCAAAGAACTTGTAGCTCTGAAAATATAACTCCATGAATAGAAATAATAGGATAGAGGTTGTCTTTTGATAACACAGGTTTCTGAGAAATCGGTTTTACTTCTGTTAATGAAATCGTAAATGTCGTTTTCGCTAATACTTAAGATTACATACTCAGGATTATAGATATTGTCTAGATCCTTAAACAGTTTTATTGACATATTTGGATCGTGTCCAGAAATACCTGCATTAATAACAAAGTAATCATTCTGGGAACTGTCGTTTAATTTTTTCTCTAATATTCTTTGCCAAGTAGAATCCTGATGTGTGCCTACGCCTTCGGTAAATGAATCACCAATGGTAAGTATTACTATCTTATCGGCAATTATTTTTGGGTCTATATTCTTTTCTCGTAACCCAAGATTATTATATGTATGTGTATATGCAAAATCTTTTGTTTTAAATACATAGGAGCTGTTTTCGGTATGAGTTAAAATGTTTTTATTCTTATTCTCGGATAGTCTGTTTTTTAGAAGGTCGTATCCGTTGGTGTATGGTGAAATGTAGATCCAACCATAATTTTTCTCGCTATATGATTTGTATGAATCAGTAAAAATCCTAAGACTAAAATCAGTAACTAGAATTATGCATATAATAATTATAATTTTGTACTTGCAGTTTTTTAAATTTTGTTTGTTGAACTTTCTCCTCAGAACTTTAATAAGCCAATAGATAATAATTCCTAACATCGGGTAAAACAAAAGTGTGGATAAGAACCACGTTCTGCCCAATATGAGTAACGCCAGATGTAGTATCAGCAATAGCAAATACATTATTATGGCGGCAATACCTATATGTTTAGAATATTCTTTCAGCTTACCAGGGTTTACTAAAATTTATGTTAGTTTTATCTTTTGTAATCCAATATGATATACTTCTTTTTTTACTTATGCTTCTTTTTCTGGAAAGAAGTTTCTGTAATATCGAAATTGGGAATAAAAAGAAATAAAAAACCATTCCTAAAACTATCTTATTGACAAAGAATCCGAGTATTATTCCTATTCCTTGCCAACCGTAGGAAATAATTTTTGCGATAAAAGGTATTAGGGCGCAAGTCAAAGCGAAACCGACTGCAATATAATAAAGCAGATTAACATCTTTTAATATCCCCATAATAACAATAGCTGCGGAGATTACTAAACAGTCAGTAATATGTCTTTTTTTGTCTTTAATCATTAAAAAAGAGTATATACAAATGGTGCGACACTAGTTGAACCACCGAATACAATTAAGACTCCAATAATTAATAGAACTATTATCATTGGAATCAGCCAGTATTTGCGCCTTTCTTTTAAAAAACCTAATATGTCTTTTATAAATTCCATGTTAATCTGGTTTGAATTTTTGGTTGAATTGTTTTTTATCTATGGTTTGTTCGTCTTTAACGAAAACATAATCTTCCATAATTAGTATGTCCATTTCAGTTCTCATAAAACATCTGAAAGCTTCGTCAGGATTGCATACTATGGGTTCTCCTCGCACATTAAAACTTGTATTTACAATAAGTCCAGTGCCGGTTTTTTCTTTAAATTTTGATATCAATTGATGATAATCAGGATTTGTTTTCTTGCTTACAGATTGTATTCGAGCAGAGAAATCACAATGTGTTATTGCAGGTACATCAGAGCGAAGAGTATATAGTTTATCCATCATATCAAATGACTCATAATTCTTAGGTAATTCTTTGCGAATACTTTTTTTTACATCAGCAACCAACAACATGTACGGAGAATTAACTTCAATATCGAAATAATGCGAGATGTCTTCTTCTAATACAGATGGGGCAAATGGTCTGAATCCTTCACGATATTTGATTTTTAGATTTAGTTTTTTCTGAGTTTCAGGATTGCGAGCATCTGCAAGTATACTTCTGTTTCCTAATGCACGAGGACCAAATTCCATTCTACCACGAAACCATCCAACAATTTTGTTTTTAGAAATTTCATTTGCAGTAAATTCAAATAGATCGTTTTTATTTTCGTAATGGTGAAATACAGAATTATATTTTCGAGCTGTCTTTAAAACTTCTTTATTTGAGAAAGAAGGGCCTAAGTAAGCTCCTTTCATTTTATCGTTTTTTGATGGTGAGTAAGGAATGCCTTTACCTATGTGTGCATATGCTAATGCTGCTCCAATGGCGCCTCCAGCATCACCTGAAGCCGGCTGAATATATATCTTGTCAAAAATTTTCTCACGCAATAAAGCTCCGTTAGCAACACAGTTTAGAGATACGCCGCCTGCCAAACAAAGATTGTCTTCATTTGTGATTCGTTTAGCTTCCACAGCCATTTTAATAACAATTTCTTCTGTTATTTTTTGAATTGCAAGAGCAAGGTCAGAATACTTTTGTGTTATCTTGTCGGATGGATTAAGACGTTTTATGCCAAATAATTTCTCCCATTTCGCAGTTTTAATCATTTTTAGACTAGTTGCAAAAGCAAAATATTTCATATCTAATTTGATACTTCCATCTTTGGAAATGTCAATTAGGTGGGCTTTAATGATCTTAATAAAATCTTCTACTTGCTCAGAGTCATGACTTCCGTATGGAGCTAGTCCCATAAGTTTATATTCACCGCTATTTACTTTAAAACCTAAAAAGTATGTAAAGGCTGTGTATAATAAACCAAGTGAATTTGGGTAATGTAGTTCTTTAATTATTTTAATACCATTTTTATCTGCTTTTGATATTGAGGCAGATGCCCATTCTCCCATACCATCTATTGTTAAAACTGCAGCAGATTCAAATCCTGATGGGTAAAATGCTGATGCCGCATGGGAGAGGTGATGCTCTGAAAACCGAATGTTCAGATTTTTTCTATCAAATTTCTCAATTTCTTTTAACGATTTAATAATTTGATCTTTGATAAAAAGCTTTTCTTTAACCCAAATAGGAATTGATTTTACAAAAGGAACAACTCCTTTTGGAGCAAAATGATAGAATGATTCTATTAGACGTTCAAATTTTAAGAAAGGCTTTTCATAGTATACAACTGCTTCAAGATCATCGATGCTAATCCCAGCTTCTTTTAGGCAGTATTTTACAGCATTTGCAGGAAAGGACTCATCATGTTTAATTCTTGTAAATCGTTCCTCCTGAGCAGCTGCAATAATCTCGTCATTGTAAATAATACATGCTGCAGAATCATGATAATATGCTGAAATGCCAAGGATAAACATTATCGAATGATAATTTCGTTTATAAATCTTCTTCCAATTTTTTGATTAATACGTTTTACCAGTTCTTTGCGGATTAAAAGTAACTCACTACGTATAATTGAAGCATTTATGCTAACATATAACTTTGACTCATGAATAGTAATTTCTGTTGTAGCATTTGTTACATAGGTTCCTGTGACTTCTTTCCAAATAGACTTTACTCGTACTTCGTCAATTCCATCGCTGAGTTTATTTTCAGTAATAGCTTGTTGAATTAAATCTTTTATATTGATAGCACCGGTTCTTTTCATTATTTTCTACAAGCAGATTATTTAGTACAAATATCATAAAAAATAAATATGAATCCTAAGTTTAATTACAAATAAATTTATTAAAAAAATAGTTTGGTAATTCTAGTTCAAATTAAAATTATGTTATTCACTGAAGAATGTAATAGTTGGGTCAACAATTTCACCACTGATATTTAGCATATAGTATTGTGTTTGGCTATGCTTAGGTCTTCTATTACTAAGCTTTAAATCTTTTGATAATCTCATTACTTGCTGACGCACTTTATCGATTT
>CAZUQY010000198.1:0-6081 GCA_964622935.1 uncultured Bacteroidales bacterium
TTCACATCTCAAACAAGCAAAGACGAAATTTTAAAACTTATATCTGAGAACTAGTACCGGAAACACATCTGAGTGTCATATATTAAACTATCCTCAAAATTTTGCAGGATAGTTTTTTTTAAAAAATACTCCCTATGAGCTTTGCTATTGTTATAAGGCAACTACTGTTTTATCTCTAAGCTAAAAATAATTGTGTTATATTTGTTGGCAACCAGAAAACAAAATCTACGTTTTTGTATATGAATTGAAAGAACCCCAAAAATTAAAGAGATGAAAAGAATATTTTTAATTATAGCGTTGATGACAATTTCAGCATTTTGGAGTATCACAAATGCTCAGATTATCGAACTAGAAGAGGCTCAAGGAATTGCTCAAAAAGCATTTTCTGAAATTTTATCAATAAACATAGAAGCCTTAACTATAGGAGAAGAATATTTCGTTAAAAACATTAATTCTGAACCAGTCGCATATGTTTTTAATGAACCTGCCGGCGGCTTTGTCGTTATATCTGCTGAAGAAAGAACTGTCCCAATATTAGGATACTCGAATGAAGGCACCATACCTATAGATGAATTTGAATGGAGTCCGGAATTTATGTACTGGATGCAAACCTACTACAATCAAATAGAATATCTACGTGAGAATAATTTACCTGCAACTTCAAAAGCAATTATTTTACGCAACAATATTGAGAATGGTTATGAACTGGGACTACGTCCTGCAAAAGATGTTGCACCACTAATGTCCACTACTTGGAGTCAAGGCTGTGGGTATAATGCTGATTGTCCAGTTGATGCGTCAGGTCCATGCGGTCTTGTTTACACAGGTTGCGTTGCAACCGCCATGGCACAAGTAATCCGTTATATGGAATATCCTATTAATGGAATTGGAGACAAATGTTATACTCACTATGTTTATGGAGAACAATGTGCAGATTTTTCTGCTGCGACATACGATTATGCAACTATGACTGACGGTAGCGGAAACGCAGAAGTTGCAGAACTAATGTATCACTGTGGTGTATCAGTAAGCATGAATTATTCTCCAACTGGTTCAGGAGCATACTCTAGCTCCGTTCCAACTGCATTTAAAAACTATTTCGATTATAAAAACGCTATAATAATTTCAAAATCATCATATACAGATGATACATGGAATACTATTTTAAGAAATGAAATTGACAATTCTCGCCCAATGTATTATTCTGGTAGTGGCAGTGGTGGTCATGCTTTTGTTTTTGACGGATATCAAGGATTGGATTATTTCCATATCAATTGGGGATGGGGTGGATCATACAATGGGTATTTTTATTGCGACGACCTAACTCCTGGTGGATCAGATTACACTTCAAGTCAACGAGCTGTAATTGGTGCTATTCCTGCATCTCTTTTCACAGATCTTGATTTTTCAGGAGCTCTTGAACTTAGCTGTGCAACACCTGTAAGTCAAGATTTATCCACTGGAAATGATTACATTAATTATTACAATTCGACATATCCTCAATGTCCGGGAAAAGAATTAACTTACGAATTCACAACAACTCTACCTGGTAGAATTCGGATTAAAATTGATAATAGTTCAGATGGAGATTTAAGAGCAATTTTATTAAGCCATCCTCATCAAGATTCAGTAATAACTTATGGAACAAACGGTTTTATTATTGATAATACTGAACCTGGAACCTATTATCTTTCTGTTGAAAGTATGAGTTATTTAGAACCTATTTTTGATATTGAAGTAATTTGTCCAACTATAGATGCAGAACTAATTATTACTAATGGTCAAGTAAACCCACAATATCTAACATCTTTACAAACAAATGTATCGATGACATCTAATATAAAGAATATTGGAAATACAATTGCTGCAGCAAATACAATAAACTATTACTTATCTGATGATATGGTTTATGATATTGGTATTGACACATATCTCGGTACTGATATTGTTCCAGAACTAGCTTTAGGGGCATCAACAAATATAACCACAAGTTTGACAATGCCTGCAGGTTTAATACCAGGGGCTAAATATATAGTATTTGTTGTAGATGAACCGAATATTGTTACTGAGGCAGATGATCAGAATGAGTTTTTCGCATGGGCTCAAGTTCCAGACCCTGGGCTTTTAGATTGTTCTTCATCAGTTAGTCTCACCGATGGAGTTTGGTATTATGATAATACGGAACTTAGCGGAACAAATTTAGTGGAAAACCACTCAGGAGCATGGGACTGCACTGCACCTGAGATGGTACATAGTTTTATTTCACCATACAATGGGATGGCAACAGTCTCATTTACCGAAAAGATTGCAGGAGAAATGTACTGTATGATATACCCTATTTGTAACGAAAACACATGGTTGACTTCTACCTGGTTTGCCGAAATGACTGATACACTAGCAACAGAAATATTTTATGTAACTGCTGGAACAGAGTATATCGTTGTTGTTGATTCGAAACTCCCAGTACAAGGTGAATACGGAGTCAAAATTGACATGCCACAAGAATGCTCTGAATTAGAGCTAAACTATTGGGGAGAACTAAACCTATGTGAAGGAGACTCATATCCCAATTTTAGTGTACAGTGGGGTTACGCAAATTACAAATGGTATAGAGACGGAATTTTAATTGAAAATGCTATCTCAAGTAATTATTCTCCCGATCAACCAGGAGGTTACTATGTAAGCGTTGAAGAAAATTTATGTCTATCCTATTCAGATACACTTATTGTAGTCACAAGTCCTGCTCCTGATACAGCAACTATTGTAAGTCTTGGTCCAATTGAGTTTTGTCATGGAGGAAGTGTTGATTTACAGCTAAACAATACTGTTGTCTCATCATATCAATGGGCAAAAGACGGAGAACTTCTACCTGGAGAAACAAACAGCATTTTAACTGCTACAGAAACAGGAAACTACTCATTGATAACAACTAATGGTTCTTGCTCTGTTGAATCAGATACAATCATAGAAGTAACTTCAAATAATAATCCTTTAGATATTTCTGAATATGTTCCAATACCATCTGATTCCATTGTTTTCTATTACACTTTTAATGAAGATAATTCTGATATTGTAAATGGTTACGATTTTTGGTGCTGGGATTTTATAGCAGCAAACGATAGAAATGATAATTTCTGGCAAGCAAGAGAATTTGTTGTTGACAACAGCTTTGGAGAAGCAGGTTATTTTTATGAAATGCCAGATGCATTTACACTTAGCCTATGGTTCAATACCACAACAACAGAAGGTGGCCTTATCGCAAACTTCACAGATAATTCATTTGGTCCAACAGAACAAGAAGCCCTTATTTACATGTCAGATGATGGAAAACTGCATTACTATTTGAGCAATGGAGGAAGTCCTGCAGAATTATCATCAACATCCTCATATAATGATGGGAACTGGCACAATATCCTTATAACTCACAGCTTTGGCATGTTAATGGAAATTGATGGAGGTATAGAAAATGAACAAATATCAACTATTGTTACACATGAAACATTTACAGGTAATTGGTCATTTGGAGGTTTAGCATTGCCTGCTGACATTTCAGACATGCCAACATCAATGTGTTTCTTTGGAAAAATTGATGACATTTTATGCCTTAATGAATCAAAATATTTAATTAGAAATTACCTTGATGATGATCCTCAGCTTAATGTGAGTATTACTTTAGGAACAGATACATATTGCGATAATACCCTTGCATACTTTACAATTGAAAATTCTGAATATGGAATTGAATATCAATTATGGGATAATACAAATTTAACATTTTATCCAATTGCAGAAACAGGTACTGGTAGTGACTTATCAATTGGTGGCAATTTAATTACCTCAACTACAGAGTATATGTTTTTGGCTACAGATACAGTAACTATGTGCGAAACTTGGCTTGATACTACTATAACAATAAACATAATTCCATCTATCTCACCAGTAATTTCAATTACTTCTGATGGTGTTGACCCAATTTGTGAAGGAACAACAATAAATTTCACTTCTACAATTAGCGATCCGGGCATTTCTCCATTTATTGAATGGTATTTCAATGGTGTTGCACAAGGAGTTCATACCGACAACTTCAGCTTTAATGGCTTTATTGATACAGATACAGTTTGGGCAACACTAACAAGTGATTATTACTGTGCAAGTCCAATAACTGTAACTTCAAATGAAATAGTTCACACAGTGCTTCCAAACACAACTCCTACAGTATCAATAGTAAGTTCAATTCCTGGTATTGCTTGTCAGCACTCTACCATTACATTTACAGCTGCTGCAACAGATTGTGGAATAACACCTTCATACCAATGGTATCGCGATGGCTTGCCTGTTGGGACAGACTCAGACATGTATTCATCATCTGATTTTGCAGATGGAGAAGTGGTCTATGTCATTGTTACATCTGACTATTCATGCTCAATCGACCCGACAGCAGAATCAAACCATTTAACAACAAACATTTCTGTACCACCAATGGCAGATTATACAATTATAAGTGGTGGATATTGTGCTGGAGAACAGGTTTGCTTTGAATATTCCGGAGAAACTGCTGGCCTTGATCATATTGAATGGGATGTGACAGAAGGTGGACCTTCTACATACTTCACAGGAGAGGGGCCTCATTGCTACAGTCCTGGTGGAAGTTATTTGCAAATAATCGTTGAAGCTTTTGATGCAAATGGATGTAGCGATACTGCAACATTTAACAACCCACTTCTTTTAGCTAGCATTACTCCATCTGTTACTATTAGCACAGACGAATTAGCCACATACTGTCACTTTAATGACGAAGTCATTTTCACAGCAGCTCCAGTTAATTGTGGATTTGATCCAGTTTATCAATGGTATGTCAATGGAACCCCTGAAGGAATCAACTCAAATACATTTTCATCATACACTCTTGAAGATAATGACGAAGTTTATGTTATCGTAACAAATACTATCAGTTGTGCAACATCAAGTACAGCCGAATCTAATCATATCAATATTAACATTGCGTCGGTACCCGTTGCTAGTATGAGTGTAACTGGCGGAACATGCTTCGATGATGAGATTTGTGTAAGCTATGATGGAACTATGGTTGACATTGCTAGTATTGATTGGATAATTCGTGAAAACACGATTGATACGCACTCCTATACTGGAGTTGGACCACACTGTTTTTTACCAATACATGAAAATATCGAAGTCGTTGTTACTATTACTGGCACAAACGGCTGTTTTGATACAATTCCAAGTTATATTACGGTAAACAATGCTCCTATCATCAACATGCCAGATACTGTATATAAATGTGAAGACTCGTGGGTTGGCGTTTCTGAAACATCAGGATATCCCGACTATATATGGTCTAATGGCGATGAAGACAATACTCTTGGAGTTCCAGACGAAGGCACATATTATCTAACTGTTACAAACGAACATGGTTGTCAAGCAATTGATTCGGTAACTGTAATTAACTATCCTGATGAAGATATAATACTTGCATCTGATTCTACAATTTGTATGGACGGAACAATTGTTCTAGAAATTGAAAACTCTTATGTTTACGATGATGTATTCTGGACAGATGGTATTGGAGGCGTTTGGTACGAGACTAACCCCGAAATTGGTTACATGGGGAATAACCCACAATTTATTTATGTCCAAGCTGAGTCGGAACACTGCACATTCTCAGATACCATTTACATACACTTTGAAGTATGCGACAATATCTTCTCTGAGAGCGTGAATATGTTTAGTGTATATCCAAACCCAGCATCAGATAATCTTGTGATAGAATCAAGTGAGACAATCGGGCATATAACAATCTACGATTTAACAGGAAAAATAATTTATGAAGCTACATCAAATAATAATAAAACAAATATTGATATCAGTAACTGGCCTGAAGCAGCATATTACTTACAAATCACAACTAAAAAAGGAGAGGTTTTGAAGACCGGATTTATTAAGATATAAGAGGAGTCCGGCATTTTGTTCGTGCAGCCGAACGCTGGCGCATTCGGCTGTTTTTTTAAATGAGACTGTATTCTGAAGTCTGTCCATAATTAAACAATTATTAAATTTGTAAAA
>CAZUQY010000199.1:0-6072 GCA_964622935.1 uncultured Bacteroidales bacterium
CAGAAAAAATACTTACTGGAATTCATCAAATTGGACAAGAACTATCAGAAATGAACTTGATATATAGAAAATAAAGCACAAGCGATAACAACACCTATATGTAATGCGGCAAGCGATTCTAAACGTTCGTGAGTCGCAAATCCGTTCAGCGCCAAATTTTATCATTTGGCTTTAGTGCAAAAACTTAAAAACAAAATCATAAAATTTGGCTGCGTGCGACTTTGAAAAGAGTTTTTCAACTCCTTTTCCGCACTACACATAGCCGCAACCGTTAGCAACAAATGCAAAACTCAGTACGATAATTCAATTCATAACCTAACTATAATTTTAAACATGAAAACTAACATTTTAATATTCGTAATCTTTCTATCTTTATTAAGTATGCCAAATTTTGTAATACTCCCCAAAATTTGGACCACTTGTTAAGTTGAATATAAAAATTTAGATTAGTTATATTATGAAAAGAAGAGAATTAATCGTAACTTTGTTTTCAATTCAATTAATGTTAACCAAAAAATAATTACCATGAAAAATGACAAAAATGACAAAAAAGACCACTCAGACTGTGGTTGTAAAAAAGAGGAAGGATGGATACCTATTAATTCACGGATTCAAGTTAACAAAGACCGAACAATTACTATCCAAGCACCCTCTGGCTGGGAGTATATAGGAAAAGTCAAGCTCAATTCAAAAGTATTACGTGTTTCGAGTGGTGCAACTTCTGTGTCTTGTACTTGTAATACATCGGGTAGTTGTTTACCCTTTGTTGGTACAGGTTCAGATGGTAGTACTTCAGGATGTGCAGGGTATTGTACAAATTGCACCATGAAACAATCAGCACAAATCGAAAATGTAACACATGATTTTTTATCTGGTGGTTATATTGATTTTGCTGATACAGTAAGATTTATTGAGAATGATTTTGAACTGCCTGCTGCTTTCCCTGAGATGTTTGAATTACCAGAAGTCGAAAAGGCGGTAAAAGAGTTTTTAGAAAGAGTTTACTCTGGTTTACCTTTTCCAAAAATGAAAATAGGAGAAAATTTTGTTGCTGCACCAACTGGCTATACGATGGTTCCAGTAAGTTTATTTGGGCGTGCTGTAGTTGTGGCTGTACCTACAATTGCAGTGCCAGATAAAGTTAATGCTGGACAACGATTATCAGCTGCCGGAGGAGCAAGTAAAGCATCTTGTAATTGCACAGATGGAATATGTACAGTTAAGACCAAATCTATTCCGTTTGTAGGGAGTCTTACGTACTGTGAAGGATCATGTGATGGCACTTGCACACTAACAACAGGCACTATAATTGGCGGTGGTGATGAAGTAGAGTTATATAAGGCTATAAGTTACAAATTTTAAATTGGTAATGATTATGAAAACAAAAACGATAATATTAGCTTTTTTTACCATACTTTTCACTTTTTCGCTGGCTTCCTGTCAAAATGATGAAGATTTTATAGTTGGTAAATGGAAAATTGAAAGTATTGCACCAACTAATGCTGATGTGGTGAAATCTGATATGGATGTTGTGGCTTTTGCAGTGCTTAACATGCTATCAGTTGATGATTATTTTGAGTTTAATGAAAATGGCGAGTTTAAAATAGGCAAATCAAGTGGCACGTATTTAACTTCATCGAATGGGGAAAGTATAACTTTGAAAGATTCTGAATCTGAACAAACTTTTGAGTTAATAACGGTTTCAGAAAATAAGGTCAAACTAAAACCAGTAACTGATAATACAACGGAAATTACATTAGTTAGAGAATAACACTATTAGCGATGGCAAAAACAAGTGTAGGCAAAAGAGAAAGAATAAAACTTTTTGAGCGTAGGGAAAATATAACCTTGTGCGGCTGGGAAGGGATGGTAATAGAGCGTGAAATTTTCTTTTGTAAATTTTTCCTACAAAAGAATTAAAAAAACAATTTTGCGTTAGCCGAAGCGGCTATTTACACATAATGACTAATTATAAGACAAAACGCAGACATAATATTACATTATAGGAAAAACATCAGAGCGTTTGGCTTTAAATGACAATTGCGTTGGGATTGAGTTCATTATTCTCAAACGTGTTGGTTTGAACCTTATGGGTGAATATGCATTATAGGATAATTTTGAAAGACTCAGTCACACTGGAGAGGCTGGTTTATATTATAAATTCTAAATAAGCATCAGTTGCTAACAACACCTATATGTAATGTGGAAATTCGCCTATAAACGTTCGTGCAGAACGCTTCCGAACACCGCCAAATTTTTACATTTGGCTTTTATCTAGAAAATTTAAAACAAAATCTAAAAATTTGGCTTCGTGGGAACTTTGAAAAGGTAATTTCTATTCCTATTCCACACTCCACATAGCCGCAACCGTTATGCCCAATGCTAAAAACCATTGCAATGCATCAACAAGTGCTAAATAATAAAAAGCCAACACACAAATAGCACATTTGTTTTTTTGCCTACCCGTAAAATCACTTAAAAAAACAAAAGAGCTATTTCTTTGCCAACTCTAAACAAAGAAAATTGTATCTTGCAAAATTAAATTTAGATAAAGAATTATTAAATGAAACTATACGACACATTAGAAAAACAACTTAAGAAAGAGAACAATTTCGTTACTGACGACGGAGAATTAAAAAAATGGGTTGTTATAAATAAAGCACAAAATTTTGATGCTGGTCTAATAGAATTATTGCTTACCGATAAAGAGTTAAAAGAAAAGTTCTTTTTAAACGTAAAAGGAGCATTAGTTTTTAATCAAAATTTGTTTGTGCAGTTTTTGGAGCAAAAAAACTACCTAAACAACAGCTATACAAAATTTAAAAACAAAGTTGGACTCACTATTGACGGAAAATATCTGAAACAAAGAAATGAAGTAGCTTTGGTTTGGCCATTTAAAGATTGTGTTTTAGAAGGTGGACAAAGCAGAGAGGAAGATAAAAGAGAAGAGATTTTCTTTAACGAAATTCTTGCACAAGATGAAATTACCCAACTTTTAGAACCAAAAGTTTTAACCAATGCTAAAACTCACACGGGAGATGGAGTACACGTGTTTAATGGTTTTTCCAGAGATTCTGAAATTAACAAAGAAAGAGGACTGCCAAATGATACAATTACAGATAACTTAATTATCAAGGGAAATAACCTTCTAGCTTTGCATTCGATAGTGAAAGAGTTTGGCGGTAAAGTTAAACTGATTTATATTGACCCACCATATAATACAGGAAACGATAGTTTTAAATATAATGATAGTTTCAACCATAGTACTTGGCTAACATTCATGAAAAATCGGCTGAGTATTGCAAGTATTATGTTAACAAAAGATGGTGTAATTTTCATTAATGTAGATGACAAAGAGTATTCTTATCTAAAAATTGTATGTGACGAAGTATTTGGAAGAGAAAACTTTTTAAATGTAATCGCTGTTAAAACTTCTGACCCATCTGGACATAAGACAGTAAATCCTTCACCCTATTCCCAAACAGAGTACATTTTATTATATGCTAAATCGAAATCAGCGTATAAGTATGATATTAACTATATAGCTTCTGATTATGACATTGGGTACAATAAATATATAACCAATATTGAGGATGATTATTCTAATTGGGAAATAGTTGGTCTTTTCGACTTCCTCGCAAAAGAAAATGGGTATAAAGACACAAGAGATGCAAATAAAAAAATGGGTAAAAATGTATTTCTTAGTATTGTTGCAGACTTTGCCTTAAAAAATCGCAATGCAGTATTTCAGTCAACAGCAATTGCTGATGATGCTGCAAAAGATATTGTCTCAATAAGGGAAAAATCTAAAGTACAAGCAGACAAAATTTTCAAAGTTAAAAGAGCAAAAGAGGATGTTTTTGTTAAAGATGGTAGGCAAGTTTACTTTTATTCTAATAAAGTTAGAGAAATTAATGGGATAACAACACCTTCAAAACCCTTAACCAATCTTTGGACAGATATACCTTACAATGGAATTTCTAAAGAAGGTGGCGTGAAATTGAAAAATGGAAAGAAACCTGAAAAACTTTTAAGACGGATTATAGAAATAAGCACTAAACCGAATGATATAGTTTTAGACTATCACTTAGGAAGTGGAACAACTTGCGCTGTTGCTCATAAACTAAATAGACAATATATAGGAATAGAGCAGTTGGATTATGGTAACAATGACAGTGTAATTAGACTTCAGAATGTAATAAATAATGACACTACAGGCATTTCAAAAATCATAAATTGGAAAGGTGGTGGTGCATTCATATATTTAGAGCACAAAAAATATAACCAAACATATATTGAAAAAATTAAGGAAGCAAATGACAGCAAAGAATTATTAAATATTTGGGGGCAAATGAAGGAAAAATCTTTCTTAAACTATAATGTTGATATTCAAAAACAAGATGAACACATCGAAGATTTTAAACAATTAGCGTTACAACAACAAAAAGAACATTTAATTGAACTCTTAGATAAAAATCAATTATATGTAAACTTATCTTCAATAAACGATAAAGATTTTGAAGTTAGCATAGAAGAAAAACAAGTAACGAATGACTTTTACAAAATTAAAAAGGATTAAATATGGCATTTTTATATAGCATATTCGATAATCCGTTTGCAAGAAAGGCTCTTGAGCAAGTTATTGTTCCAAATTACATTTCAGACAACCTAAAATACGATATTAGGCCATATCAAGAGGAGTCTTTTAAAAGATATATTTATTCCGATTTAGAAGATTTTGAAGGAAAACCCAATAAACCTTACCATCTGCTTTTTAATATGGCAACAGGTAGTGGAAAAACATTGGTAATGGCAGGTTTAATGCTTTACCTTTTTGAAAAAGGTTATCGCAATTTCTTGTTTTTTGTAAATTCGAGTAATATTATTAATAAAACAAAAGACAATTTTCTAAATCCACAGGCTTCAAAATATCTATTCAGCAATAAAATAGTAATAGATGGGAAAGAATTAATAATAAAAGAAGTCGATAATTTCGAAGAAGCTGATAAAAAAAATATCAATATAAAATTTACTACAATTCAGCAACTTCACATTGACTTAAACAATACTAAAGAAAACAGTATAACCTACGAAGATTTTAAAGACAAAAAAATCGCTTTAATTGCTGACGAAGCTCATCATCTAAGTTCAGCTACAAAAAATAACGGTGCATTATTTGGTAGTTGGGAAGGAACTGTAATTGAAATTCAGAAACAGAATTTTGACAATATTCTTTTAGAATTTACTGCTACATTAGATTACGATAGCAGAGAAATTTCAGAGAAATATCAAGATAAAGTAATTCAGAAATATGACCTTGCTCAATTTAGAATTGACAAATATTCAAAGGAGATTAACTTAATTAGATCTTTGTATGATGAGCAAGAAAGAATAATACAAGCATTGATTTTAAATTTATATCGCCAAGAATTGGCAACATCAAAGGGGATTAATTTAAAACCTGTAATTCTTTTCAAAGCGAAACAAACCATTAAGGAATCTGAACAAAACAAACTCAACTTTCATAAACTGATTGATGGTTTTTCCGCTAAAGAAATAAATAATATTAAAAAAACTTCTACCGTAGCTATTGTTCAAAAAGCATTCACATTTTTTGAAAGCAAAAACATTTCATCATCAGAAATTGCCAAACTCATAAAATCTAATTTTAAAGAAGAAAACTGCATTAGTGCTAATAATGACAAAGAAGCAGAACTAAATCAAATCCGCTTAAATACATTGGAAGATGGAAATAATCCAATTAGAGCTGTTTTTGCTGTTCAAAAATTAAATGAAGGTTGGGATGTTTTAAATCTATTTGACATTGTTAGGTTGTATGAAGGTCAAAATACTGGTGGTTCTAATACAACAATTGGTAAAACGACACTTTCAGAAGCGCAATTAATTGGTAGAGGTGCAAGATATTTTCCTTTTGTGTTAGAAGAAGGGCAAGACCAATACACTCGAAAATATGATGATGACACTTCTAATGATTTAAAAATATTAGAGGAATTATATTACCACACCAAAGAAGACAATAGATATATTTCTGAATTGAAAAAGGCACTTGTT
>CAZUQY010000200.1:0-6061 GCA_964622935.1 uncultured Bacteroidales bacterium
TTCTTTCTGTCAGCATTAGTTTACCAGAAACATCGTACATGAGAAAACTGAACGACTCATCCATCATTTGCGAGAATCCAATTATAATTTCATCTGTAGATGGATTAAAAAGCACATACTCAATATAATCATTAATCTGACAATCATAATCTACAGCAATTAACTCACTAAAATATGCATCACCATTAAAGTCAACTTGTTTAAGTCTATAATAAGCTATTCTCTCTATAGGATTTTTATCAACAAATTCATAGTTATGTATTTCTGAGGAATTTCCAAAACCATCAACTCTGCCAATCTCATCAAATATAAAAGCATCTTTTGATTTTTCAATTATAAAATAATCATTGTTTATTTCAGATGCTGTTGACCAATTTAGCATAATCTTACAATTAATACATTCCCCAGTAAAAACCACTAATTCAACAGGTAAAAGAATAATACCAGAAGCACAATCACCTGAAGTGACAGGAACATTTGGATCAGCTGTATAGGATGGGGCAGTTGTATTTGTATATGTTATAGACCCTTCATAAACAGTGGGGTTTCCAGAGTTTTTAATAGTGAATGTTCCACCAGTTTGGCCAATCTCATTCCATGTACAATTATATGCAGTTATGCTTCCTGATGCATTATGCACATCATCAGCTTTGTTGGCAGTATTCCCATCAAAATAACATGAGTCAACTGTTACTGTTCCACCATCATTTCCAATAGCACATCCTTGCATTCCACCAGAGGATAAATGGTCAGTAAATGTTGATCTTGTTATCGAAACAGTCCCACCTTCTATACATACAGATCCGCCAATTGCTGTACCAGCAGCCATTGCACTAAGGGATTTAGTAAAAACACAATCGTATACCTTTAAATCACCCGTTGTCATAAAAATATCCATGCCATAATAAGTACTGACACACTTTTCGTTTTTATCGAATCTCGCGTTTCTGATTATTACATGTTGAGTAGAGTTTCCATCTGTAATTCTAATTGCTCCACCTGCATCACCACCGAAACAATCCCCACTGTTTTCCACAAAAGAATAGTCTGAAATTGTTAGATTTATATTTGTTCCAGAAACTCTAATAGCTCCTGAATAGGTTGTAGATGCATTATTACAAGTTCCACCTCCTCCAATAAGAGATGATGTAGTATTCGCAAAAACTTTAACAGCCATATCTCCTGAACTACCTCCATTGCCATCAATTTGCACATTCTGAACTAGAATCCCAGTATAAGTAGCTTTAGAAGAACCATCCCCAATTCCAAGGCTTTGAAAATCACCACCAGACCCATATCCATAATCGCTAATCCTTAGTTCACTTAACACCACGTTATCTGCTACAATTTGCATAAAGTATCCATGATTAGAATCGGAGTCAAAAATGGTCAGTTCCATGCCAGCACCAATAATTCTAATACCTGCTTTGGCAACATTAATTCCATCATCATCATATGTTCCTGCATCAACATATATTATATCACCAGCTGACGCTATAGCATATGCAGCTGCAAGCGTAATTTTGGGAGTGTTAGCTGTAGTCCCATTATTACTATCATTTCCAACAGCTGTACAATAAACATCGCCAGTTGTTGAATTATCATTAACATAAAAGTTTTGTGGCACATGTACCGTAAAATTCCATGTTGAATTATCAGCAATACCTGCATAGTAATTTCCGTTTGCATCCCTGACTGCTGTTGCAGATATTTCTACATAATATGAGTCTCCAGGAGTAAAATCCGTTGTAGGATTGATAGTAGCAGTTGTACCTAAAAAAGTTACAGCAGAAGAATTATATGCAAAGCTTTCAAAAATTGAACCGCCAGAGTTGTATATAACAAAAGTTCCAGCTGTACCAATCTGAATATCCTCATTAAAAGTCAGAATTATATTCTGACTTGAAATAGCATCGGTTTCATCGTCAAGAGGATTGTATGTTGAAACAATAGGTGGATTAGCATCAATTACAATTGCTTTAGTGGATGATAACATAGTTGCACCCACAGTTAATAATGCGGCCGAACATGGGTCGTTTATCGTACCACCATTTAATGTTAGAGCTCCAGTACTCTGACAATTTAAATCTGCTGAAACATCACCAGCTTGAACTGTATAAAGGAATGTTAATATAGTTGACCCTGATCCACTTGAATATGTTGCATTTCTATCTGTTGCTCCTGTCTCTAACAATAATAATGGTGTCCCTGTAACAGTAACTGTTTGCGTAAACGTAACTGTTATTGTAATAACATCATCTGTTATATATGTTCCATTAGCGGTAGAAGATGTTACCCCAGATACTGTTGCAGCAGATCCTGATGTTGAAACTGCAGTTGTTTGCTGTGCCATTTGGTATACTGGTGTAGTACAAGCATCACTATAATGGTATGCATCGAAGGAGTAAGAAGTTCCACCGGAAAGGTTAGTTATTGTAAGAGGTATACTTGGCATTGAACCAGAATATACGACATAACCAGTCCCAACACCATCTCCACTACCAAATGTACTACTTGCTGAATATATTGTACCATTTGTAGGGTCAGTTACACTTCCTCCTTGACGAGCAATTATCAACACTTTCTCTGTAACTACAGCAATACCTATTATATCTAATGATAAACAACTTGGAGACGCAACAATGATAGAAGTTAAAGATGCGGGAGCTATTCCAAGAGTGGAAGAACTAGTTGTTGCTTGGGAAATGTTGTATGCATTACAAGGACTATAGTACTCATATATCGCATAATAATATGTTGTGGCTGAAACTAGATTTGTTACAGAAACAGAAGTTCCCGTGCCATTATAAACTATAAAACCTCCACTCAATGCATCTCCTAAACTAAAAGAAGCATTTGCTGTATAAGAATCACCTTGTGTAGGGTCTGTTGTTGGTGCACTTCCTGCTTTAGCAACCACTAATACAGCGTCTCCACTTCCTCTTGTCCATGAAACATCCATACTATTACAGCCTTCATTAGAAACACTTGCAGCTGATGCTTGAGACGCTGGCTCCGCCAAAGTAGCTTGGGTACCTCCAGATAATGGCGCTATCTTATAAATAGGTACTGTACATGTAGTAGAGTACTCATAAATTTCAAAATAATATGTAGTTGATCTTAATAATCCTGTTAATGTCATACTTGTACCTATATCATTATAAACTACGTATCCACCACCACAAACATCTCCAGAGCTATATTCTGCATTGGCTGTATAAACAGTACTATTTGATGCATCAGTAGGATAACCTCCTGTTTTTACAACAACCATTACTCCATCTCCATCACCTCTAACCCAGCTTAAATCCATTTGACAAGATTCAATATTTGATTTTACAAAGCTACTAGCATTAGTTGTTGGTGCAGCACCAAGCGTTGAACTATTTGGCGTTATTTGTACTAGATTATATTCCGTACAAGGTGTATCATAATATTCGTAAACATCAAAACCATAAAGAGTATTAGGGGATAGACCTGAAACAGAAACTAATGTTCCGACATCATTGTATACAACTTTACCAGTGGCACCAATAACAGAACCAGAACCAGAATAATCAGGATCAGCAGTATAAGCAGTAAGTTGAGTTGGGTCGGTAACCGCACCTGTTCTGGCAACAACAAGTACTTTATCTCCATCTCCTCTTGTCCAAGAAACATCCATACTTGTGCATCCCTCATTGGAACAGGAACCGGCAGATGCTTGCGTTCCCGGTCCGGATGCAGCTGGCATGTATTGGCTTCCCGTATATTGAGCCAGATTATAATTAGTTGTAGAACATGCATTAGAGTATTCGTAAAATGCAAAATACATCGTAGTTGAGGCAGGGCATCCTGTTAGGGTCATACTTGTCCCTGTCCCGTCATAAATAACATACCAGGCACCAACAGCTTCTCCGGCGCCATATTCTGCATCAGCCGTATAGGATACACCGTCTGTTGGGTCAACAGCGATAGAAGACCCGGCCCGAGCCATAATAAGCACACGATCACCATTTCCTCTTGTCCAGGATAAGTCCAACTGACATGCATCCACATTTGATTTTACCAATATACTTGCTTGAGTAGAAGGAGCTGTTCCCAATGTTGACTGATTTCCTTCATGCTCCACATTATTATATCCATTACATGGAGAATAATACTCAAAAATGTCGTAATAATATGTCGTGTTCGGATCAAGGTTAGTAACTGTAACTGAAGTTTCTATACCGCTATACACAATAAAACCTCCACTCAAAGGATCTCCGGAACCAAATGCCGCATCTGCAGCATAAGATGTTCCTTGCGTTGGGTTTGTTGATGGATCACCAACTTCGCTGGCCAAAACCATTACTGCATCTCCATTCCCTCTAGTCCAACTAATATCCATGCTTGTACATCCTACATTTGATGCAGAATATGCACTTGCTTGTAAAGATGGACCAGCAGGAGTCGCTTGAGAACCCGTATACTGAACTAAATTATAATTTGTCGTACTACAAGCCGAAGAGTACTCATAAAATGCAAAATAATAGGTTATTGAAGGCGATAGTCCAGTGAATGTCATCCCTATGCCAGTACCATCATATATCACATAACCTCCACCAACAGCTTCTCCGGCAGCATATTCAGCATCTACGGTATAAGTGGAACCATCTGTTGGATCCGTTGGAGAACTTCCTGCCTTTGCTATCACTAGTACTTTGTCTCCACTTCCTCTTGTCCAATCCAAATCCATTTGGCAAGATTCTACATTTGATTTTACCAATGCACTGGCTTGTGTGGCAGGTACAGTTCCCAAAGTAGAGGAACTAGTTGTTGCTTGGGTAAGATGATAAGCATTACATGGACTATAATACTCATATATTGCATAATAATATGTAGTATTAGAATCTAAATTAGTTAAAGAAACCAAAGTTCCTGTTCCCCTGTAAACAACAAACCCACTTCCACAAGCATCTCCACTTCCATAAACTGCATTTGCGGTATACGAAGTACTCTGAGTAGGATCAGTAGGTGCACTACCAGCCCTTGCTACAACCATTACTTCATCTCCGCTTCCTCGTGTCCAAGTCACATCCATTGTAGTACAAGCCTCGTTTGACGTACTTGCAGCTGATGCTTGTGTTACTGGACCACTGCTAGTTGTTTGACTACTCGCTAAAGGAGTAGTTCTATACACAGGATCGGTACATGATGTTGAGTATTCGTATAATTCAAAATAATAAGTTGTTGATCTTGATAGCCCAGATAAAGTCATACTTGTACCTGTCCCATCATATATTACATAAGATAACCCCACCATATCACCACTTCCGTAAGCTGCATTTGCCGTATAAGAAACCCCATCGGTTGGTGCTGATATGGTCGAACTTCCTGCTCTTGCTAAAACTATAATTCTATCACCATTACCTCTTGTCCAAGATAAATCCATTTGACAAGACTCTACGTTTGTTTTTACAAGAGAGGTTGGAGATGAAGTTGGTGCAGTTCCTAAAGTCCATTGATCTCCAGTCAACTCTGTTGGATTATAACCATAACAAGCATAGTATTCAAAAACCTCAAAATAATATCTCGTATTAGGGTCTAGATTAGTTACAGTTACAGAAGTCCCAGAACCATCATAAACGCAATAACCACTGTTAAAAGATTGACCCGATCCATATATAGAATTTGCAGTATAAGAAGTTCCATCGACAGGATCTGAAGTGCCTAATGCACTAACAGCTCTTGCAAAAACTATTACTCCATCTCCATTACCTCTTGTCCAAGTAACATCCATAGAAGTACATGCTTCATTTGCTGTTCCAAACGTAGTTGCCTGTGTTGGATTTACAGATAATGCAATAGTAGCCTGCGTTGAAGGGACATATCCAGCTAATTTATATGTGGGAGATGTACAAGTGGTTGAATATTCGTAAAGTGCAAAATTATATGTTGTTGACGCAGATAATCCTGTAAGGGTCATTGATGTGCCTGTTCCATTGTATATAACCTTACCACCACCTAATGCAGTCCCTGAACCTCCAAAATTCGCAACTGCAGTATATGTTGTACCATCCACTGGATCGCCAGAAACGGC
>CAZUQY010000201.1:0-6059 GCA_964622935.1 uncultured Bacteroidales bacterium
CATTTAGATTAATAACTATTTAAAAGAAACTTATCACTTTTTAGACTTCTTGAAACTATAAAACAATCATATTTTAGCTCAACATTCGACTATATCATGACATATATCATGTTTTTACATGACACAGATGGATTTATTTAGACCTCTTACAAATTACAAAAAAATGTTTTATAACCTTTTGGCTACGACATAATATTAATATATTTGCTTGCAATTCTTTAATCAGTTAAATTTTTAACAAATAATAATAATTACTAAAGCTTATACAGAATGAATAGTCAATTAGAAAAGATTATCAAGAAGTATGATTCAAACAAATACAGACTTATGGATATCCTTATTGATATCCAAGCTGAATTTGGTCATATTTCTAAGGAAGCAACTAAAGATGTTGCTAAAGAGCTAGACATGGCAGTTGTTGATGTTGAGGAAACATTAACATTTTATCATTTCTTCACAAACGAGAGTGTTGGTAACAACACTATTTATTTAAATGACAGTGTTGTTGCTTGCATGAGTGGAAGAGAAGAGATAAAAGTTGCATTTGAAAATGCTGCTGGTTGTAAATTTGGTGAGGTTACTGGAGACGGAAAGATCGGTCTTTTTAACACAGCTTGTATCGGTATGAACGATCAGGAGCCTGCTGCAATTATTAACGGCAAAATTTTCCCAAAACTAACTCCAGGTGCTGCTAAAGGAATCGTTGCAGGATTAAAAGACGGTGTCAATGTGAAAGATTTACATCACCAAGCTTACGGTGACAGTAAAAATGCTAGCGCAGACATCATGTCAATGGTTAATAATAATATCAAAAAAGAAGGTAAAGTTCTTTTTGCCGAATTCACTCCAGGAGCTGCATTAAAAACTAAATTAGTATCATTCACAGCAAAAGAAGTGATTTCTGAAGTTAAAAAATCAAACATTCGCGGTCGTGGTGGAGCAGGTTTTCCAACAGGTTTAAAATGGGATTTTTGTTCTAAATCAGAAGGCAGCAAACGTTATGTTCTTTGTAACGCTGATGAAGGTGAACCAGGAACATATAAAGACAGAGTTCTTTTAACCGAACGTCCAGAAATGTTATTTGATGGTATGGCAATTGGTGCTTATGCTGTTGGAGCTCTAGAAGGGATTCTTTATTTAAGATATGAATATAAGTATCTTGAAACATATTTAGAAAAAGTTCTAGAAGAAGCAAGGAAAGACAATAGATTAGGCCAAAATATTAGTGGAATCGAAGGATTTAACTTTGATATCAGAATCCAATATGGTGCAGGAGCTTACGTTTGTGGTGAAGAAACTGCTTTAATCGAATCTGCTGAAGGTAAAAGAGGCGAGCCAAGAGACAAGCCACCTTTCCCAGTAGCTAAAGGTTATATGCAATTACCTACAATCATTAATAATGTTGAAACATTCTGTTCAGTTGTTAAAATTATTGAAAACGGCGGTGACTGGTTCAAAGGAATCGGAACAGAAGATTCATCAGGAACAAAATTATTAAGCATCTCAGGTGACTGTGCAGAATCAGGTGTTTATGAAATAGAATGGGGAATGACTATTAACGAAATGTTAGATATGGTTGGAGCAAAAGATGTTCAAGCTGTTCAAGTTAGTGGCCCTTCTGGTCAACTTATCGGTCCTAAAGACTATGGAAGAAAAATTTGCTACAGCGATTTAGCTTCTGGTGGTTCCATGATCGTTCTTGGAAAAGACAGAGACATTCTTAAAGAGGTAGTTCTAAACTTTATGGAATTCTTTATTGAAGAATCATGCGGTTCATGTAGTACATGTCGTATTATTCCTAAATTAATGAAAGAAAGACTAGAAAAGATTCTTAATGGCAAAGGTGTTATGAAAGACATATCTGACCTTGAAGAGTGGGGATCAATTCCAAAAGTTTCTCGATGTGGTTTAGGTCAAACTGCTGCAAACCCAATTATTACAAGTATTGCAAACTTCAGAGAACTTTACGAAGCTAAAGTTCAAAAAGATGTTGAGTACGATTGTGGTTTCAATATGGATGATGCAGTAAAAGCTTCTTGTGCTTTTGTTGACAGAATTCCAAACGCGCATTAATAAACATATATTTTAGAACTTTTAAAGAAAAAAATATGAGTGATATAATTAAATTAGTAATAGACGGCAAAGAAATTGAAGCTAAACAAGGTCAAACGATTCTTGCAGCTGCTGTCGATAATGGAATCTTTATTCCTACTCTCTGTGCATTCGAGGGTATTACACCAAAAGCTTCTTGCAGAATTTGTACAGTTAAAGTTAATGGGAGACCAATGACTGCCTGTTCAACACCTGCTGAAAACGGAATGGAAATCGAAAATGATACTGCTGAAATTAATGATATCAGAAAAGCAATCATCGAAGCATTATTTGTTGAAGGTAACCACTTCTGCCCTTCATGTGAGAAGAGTGGAAACTGCGACTTACAAGCTTTAGGATATCGTTATCAAATGTTGGTACCTAGATTCCCATATTCATTCCCAAAAAGACCTATTGACGCTAAAAACGATAAGCTAATTCTTGACACAAACAGATGTATTCTTTGCTTACGATGCGTTAGAGGACTAAAAGATGAGAATGGTAAGAGTTTATTCGCTCTACGCAAAAGAGGTATTCATGCAGAAGTGGTAATTGACCACGAAGTTGCTGCAAACATTTCAGATGAGCTAGCACAAAAAGCTATGGATATTTGTCCTGTAGGTGTTATCCTCAGAAAAGAGGTCGGTTTTAATCAACCTATCGGTACTAGAAAATACGATAAAGTATCCATTGGTGTTGGTAATGATAACAAATTTAACCAAGGAGGTAATAAATAATGAGTAAACCTGTAGTTGCTACGACATCATTAGCGGGATGCTTTGGATGTCACATGTCTATCCTTGATATAGATGAAAGAATTTTAGACTTATTTGAATTAGTCGAATTTAACAAATCTCCAATTGACGATATCAAAACTTTCACAAAACAATGTGATATAGGTATCATTGAAGGAGGTTGTTGTAATAGCGAAAATGTTCATGTGTTAAAAGAATTTAGAAAAAATTGTAAAATTTTAATTTCTGTTGGCGAATGTGCCATTATGGGTGGATTACCAGCATTGAGAAATGGAATTCCAGTCGAAGAATGTTTAAAAGAAGCATATCTTGATGGTCCAACAGTAAAATGCAATAAAGAAGGTATCCTTCCAAATGACGAGGAATTACCAATGATTTTGGATAAAGTATATCCATGTCATGAAATCGTTAAAATCGATTATTTCTTGCCAGGATGCCCTCCAAGAGCTGACTTAATTTGGAATGCTCTAGTTGCACTTATTACTGGAGACGAGTTAAAACTTCCTTACGAAGTAATTAAATTTGATTAATTTAAAAAAATAAAAACGATGTCAAAAAAAATAACAATAGAACCGGTAACCCGAGTAGAGGGTCACGGAAAAGTTACAATTAAGTTTGACGACGCAGGTAATGTAGAACAATCAAGATTACATATTGTTGAATTTCGTGGATTTGAGCGTTTTGTACAAGGCAGACCTTATTGGGAAGCTCCAGTATTAGTTCAACGTCTTTGCGGAATTTGCCCTGTTAGTCATCACTTAGCTGCGGCTAAAGCATTAGATGTTATTGTTGGTGCAGGAACCGGTGACGGTTTAACTCCAACAGGTGAAAAAATGAGAAGATTAATGCACTATGGACAATTCTTCCAATCTCACGTGTTACATTTCTTCCATTTAGTATCTCCAGATTTATTATTTGGTGTTGATGGCGACCCTGCTATAAGAAACATTATCGGTGTTGCAATGAAACACAAAGATCTCGCGGTAATGGGAGTCATGATGCGTAAATACGGTCAGGAAATCATAGCAGCAACTGCTGGTAAGAAAATTCATGGTACTGGTGCAATCCCTGGTGGTATCAACAAACATTTAAGCATCGAAGAAAGAGATACGTTACTTAAAGGAGCTGATCCTCTTAATGCTGATAAAATGATTGAATGGGCACAGGCTGCTCTCGATTTCTTGAAAGACTATCATGCTAAAAATACTGACTTTATCGACAACTTCTCTAAATTTGATTCAAATCACTTAAGTATAGTTCGTAAAGATGGAGCTCTAGATATTTATCATGGCGTTCTTAGAGCTGTTGATGCTCAAGGCAATAGAGTTCTTGATGATGTTGATTATCAAGATTATGACAAGTATATTAGCGAAGAAGTTCGTAACTGGTCATATATGAAGTTCCCTTATTTAAAACATATTGGCAAAGAAAATGGCTCATATAGAGTTGGACCATTAGCTCGTCTTAACACTTGTGATTTTATTCCTACACCACTAGCTCAAAAAGAGTTTGAAATTTATAAAGCATATACCAATGGCAAGCCTAACAACATGTGTATGCACATGCACTGGGCTAGACTAATTGAAACTCTTCACGCTGCTGAGATGATTAAGATTTTACTTAACGATCCAGATTTATTAAAAGGTGATTTAGTTACTAAAGGAACTAAAACAAACAAAGGTGTTGGTGTTATCGAAGCTCCTAGAGGAACATTATTCCACCACTACGAGATTAATGACAATGATCAAATTACATTAGCTAACCTTATTGTTTCTACAACAAACAATAATGAGCCTATGAATCGTTCGGTAAACAATGTTGCCAAAAGCTACATGAATGGTCAGGAAACTATCACAGAAGGTATGATGAATGCTGTTGAGGTTGCAATACGTGCTTATGACCCATGTCTAAGCTGTGCTACTCACGCATTAGGTAAAATGCCTCTTGAGGTTTCATTATATGATGCAAAAGATAACTTAATTGACAAAAAAAGGTCGTAAATGACAGAGATTAAGAATATCTTGTTGTATGGATTTGGTAATCCTGGCAGGCAAGACGACGGACTTGGAAATGAATTCGTCGAAGAGATGAGAATATGGATTACTGAAAACAAGATTGAAAATGTTGAATTCGATAGCAATTATCAACTCAATATAGAAGATGCAGACACAATATCCAATAAGGATATTGTTGTCTTCATCGATGCAACTATAGAGGATATTGATGATTTCTATGTTGATGAAGTAGATCCATCCAGTGCGAAAGTTGAATTTACAATGCATGCTGTTTCTCCAGCCTTTGTTGTAAACCTTTGTAATGATATTTATAACAAATTTCCAAAGTGTTACCTTGTACACATTAAAGGTTATGAATGGGATTTTGCAGAAGGATTGACAGATCAGGCAAGAGAAAATCTCAACAAAGCAATAGCTTATATCAAGGATAGAATTCTTAAAGGTGAAAGTTTCATCGACTAAAAATAACTTAAGACATAAGAAATCGTGGTAGAATATTCTACCACGATTTTTTTTATGACAAAACACCTAGTTAAAATGGTCAGAAAATATTATCATTACAAAAATTAAAACTGAAGCTAGATGTTGATATTCCTACGAGAATTTTACAAATTACTTTTAACTCGCAGATATAAAATTATCATAAAAGGTAAAGATGTTTTATCATCTGAATTTCCAAAGTTAATACTTCCAAATCATGTTTCACACATGGATCCACAATTGATATCAATAATTATTCATGAACATACCGATTTTGTCCCAGTTGTAGCAGGTGCATTTTTCAAAGTTCCTATAGTAAAATACTTCTTAAAGAATTTACATGCAGTAAAAGTTCCGAATCTAAAAAAAGGTGAAAGAGATCCTGAAGTCCTCGAACGCATAAATAAAGAAATCTTAGCAGCTTTTGAAAAGAATAAAAGTGCTTTGATATTTCCAGCAGGACACATTTCACTTGGAGGTCTTGAAAAGATTGCTGGTAAACAAGGTGCATATTCTATCGCGAGCTTACTACCAAAAAAAGCAAAAATTATAGGAGTAAGAATAACTGGATTATATGGAAGTATATGGTCATCAGCCTGGAATGGTAAACGCCCTGAATTCTTTAGTACTTTCCTTTTTGCAATAGTCTACTTTTTTGCGAATTTAATTTTCTTTTGCCCACGCAGAACAGTTACATTTGAATTTATTGACATTACAG
>CAZUQY010000202.1:0-6026 GCA_964622935.1 uncultured Bacteroidales bacterium
ATAGTTTTAACACTTTTCATAGATGTAGATTTTATTTTAGATGATTACACAAACTTAGAAATTATAAACCTTAAATCATATAAATTAGTATATAAAAGCCTGATTAAAACAAAAAAGATATTAACATTTGTTAATATCTTTTTTCAATATTTAACTGTATATAAATTGATTATTTTGTTTTGGGATTCTGTTTCCTCTTTAAGATTTTAATTGTTATTCCTTGTTTTTCACTATAATTAACATGGATTGTGTCTCCTTGTTTAATTTCAGCTTTTATAATGGTTTCAGCCATAATGTCTTCGACATACTTCTGGAGAGCTCTTTTTAGTGGGCGTGCACCAAATTTTGGATCAAAACCTTTATCTGCAATATAACTTTTTGCGGCTGGGCTAAGTTTTAGTGTATATCCTAATTCTTTAACTCTTCCGTATAGTCCTTTAAGCTCAATATCAATAATTTTGAATATATCTTCTTTGGATAAAGAATTAAAAAGAACAACGTCATCTATTCGGTTTAGGAATTCTGGAGCAAATGCTTTCTTAAGTGCATTTTCAATAATACTCTTTGTATTAGCTTCCATGTTGGAAACTTTTGCAGAAGTATCAAATCCAACACCTTTACCATATTCAGAAAGTTGTCTTGTTCCAATGTTTGAAGTTAAAATTACAATTGTATTTCGGAAGTCAATTCTTCTGCCAATACTATCAGTTAATCGACCTTCGTCAAGAACTTGAAGTAATATATGGAAAACATCTGGATGTGCTTTTTCAATTTCATCGAGCAATATAACAGAGTAGGGCTTACGTCTTATTTTTTCTGTTAGTTGGCCACCTTCTTCGTATCCAACATATCCAGGAGGAGCTCCAACTAATCTTGATACAGAGAACTTCTCCATATATTCGCTCATGTCAATTCTAATTAGAGCATCTTCAGTGTCAAATAAATATTTGGCCAATACCTTTGCAAGTTGTGTTTTTCCAACGCCAGTGGGGCCAAGAAAAATAAAAGTACCTATCGGTTTATTTGGGTCTTTTAATCCTGCACGATTACGTTGGATTGCTTGTACAACTTTTTTAATGGCTTCGTCTTGACCGATAACACTATTGGCCATTTCTGAATCCATTTTTAAAAGTCTGTTACCCTCTGTTTGTGCAATACGTCTAACGGGTACTCCTGTCATCATAGCTACAACTTCAGCTATGTTTTCTTCATCAACAATTTCGCGTGTTGCACTAATTTCTTTTATCCATTGATCTTTAGCTACATCAATTGCATTTTCTATCTCTCTCTCTTTATCTCTCATTGATGCAGCTTTTTCGAATTGTTGGTCCTTTACTGCTTTTAGCTTTAGTGCTCGAGCATTTTGAAGCTCTTCTTCGAGTTTAATAATTTTATTTGGCACTGATGCTGTTGAGATATGAACACGAGATCCTGCTTCATCTAGAGCATCAATTGCCTTATCTGGCAATGCCCTGTCGCTAATATATCTCATTGTGAGCTTAACGCATGCTTCGATTGCTTTGTCAGTAAAGCGAACTTTATGGTGGTCTTCGTATTTTTCTTTTATTTTTTGAAGAATTTGAACAGTTTCTTCAGGACTTGTTGCCTCAACCATGACTTTTTGGAACCTTCTCTCTAGAGCCCCGTCTTTTTCAATATTTTGGCGATATTCATCAAGGGTGGTGGCTCCGATACATTGTATTTCTCCTCTAGCTAATGCTGGTTTAAGCATGTTTGCTGCATCAAGAGATCCAGTTGTGCCTCCTGCACCAACAATTGTATGTATTTCGTCAATAAATAGAATGATGTCAGTAGCTTTTATCAATTCATCAATAATAGCTTTCATTCTTTCTTCAAACTGGCCTCTGTATTTTGTGCCAGCAACAATAGATGCCATATCTAGTGTTATTACTCTTTTATCAAAAAGTAAATGAGATACCTTTTTTTCTATGATTCTTTCTGCAAGTCCTTCTACAATAGCCGATTTGCCTACTCCAGGTTCGCCAATTAGAACGGGATTGTTCTTTTTGCGTCTAGATAATATCTGAGAAATTCTTTCTATTTCAGTATCTCTACCCACAATGGGGTCTAGCTTGCCTTCTTCAACTGCTTTTGTGAGGTCTACTCCAAAACTGTCCAAAACTGGTGTGTCTGTTTTAGATTTTGAAGCTTGTCTTCTGATAGATCCGGGATCTGATGAAGATGATCCATATGAAGAATTGTCAGATTCATCTTCATCGTTGTCATCTGAATCCATTGATCCAGAGAAAGAGTCCATTTCCATCGACATTTTTACCATATCATATTCTATGTTGAATTCATCAAGAAGTTGGGAGAACCGCGATGGAACCTTTAATATTGCAAGTAGCAAATGTCCTGTATTGATTTCTTCACTATTTAGTGATATGGCTTCTGAATACATAAATTTCTGTATTCTTTCAGTAGTTTTGGTTGGGACTACTTTATCCATATCATCCATGGTTAGCTCATTATCAATATTTTTAATATGAGACTCTATCTTTTTTCGTAAATTAGATGTGCTTATGTCTAATTCTTTTAGAATGTCAACTGCTTCGCAGCTTGTGTTACGTATAATTCCTAGAAATAAATGCTCAGGCCCTAGGTAATCATTACCAAGTCTGATAGCTTCTTCTTTGCTGTACATAATGACATCAAGAAGTGATTGCGAAAATTGTCTTTTCATAAGATTCTACTTATATATCAGTTTTATTAAGTATAACGTTATTTATTTTACAAAATTACAAAATTTATTCTTTTTTCTAACAAAAAAATTACCTATAAGTTCGTTTTAATTAATCTGCATTATTTTAGTGTTTTTTATAAACAATTTTTGTTGAAAAGTAAAGCTGTATTATTGGCTTAAAAGAGAAACAAAAGCAGTAACTTAGTAAACTTTTGTAAAAAAGTGTAACTTATTGAATAATAGATTAATACAATTTTAAATATTTAGGAATATGTTGGAAGAGGTAAGAGAATCAAGAATTCTGTCAGTAAATATTGAAGATGAAATGAAGTCGGCATACATTGATTATTCAATGTCTGTGATTGTTTCCAGAGCATTGCCAGATGTGAGGGATGGTTTGAAACCTGTACAAAGAAGAATCTTATTTGGGATGTCCGAATTAGGAGTAGGTTCAAATAAATCTTATAAAAAGTCGGCTAGAATTGTTGGGGAAGTATTAGGAAAGTATCATCCACATGGTGATTCGAGTGTATATATGGCTATGGTACGTATGGCACAAGAATGGTCACTAAGGTATCCACTTGTTGATGGACAAGGTAACTTTGGTTCGGTAGATGGAGATAGTCCTGCTGCAATGCGTTATACTGAAGCAAGAATGGCTAAAATTGCAGATGAAATTCTTGTTGATATCGATAAAGAAACTGTTGATTTTAATTTAAATTTTGACGATACTCTTGAAGAGCCGTCAGTTATGCCAACAAGATTACCAAATTTAATGTTAAACGGAGCAAGTGGTATTGCAGTAGGTATGGCAACAAATATGGCACCTCATAATTTGGGTCAGGTTGTCGATGCAATTATTGCGTATATTGATAATCATGAAATAGAAATTTCAGAACTTTCTCAAATCGTTCAGGCACCAGACTTCCCAACAGGAGGAACAATTTATGGAATTGATGGCGTTCGTGAAGCATTTGAAACAGGTAGAGGTAGAGTTGTAATTCGTTCAAAATCAGAAATTGAAGTTGAAGATAATGGCCGTGAAAGGATTATTGTAACTGAAATTCCTTATATGGTTAACAAAGCAGAATTGATAATTAAAATTGCTGAGTTAATTAATGATAAGAAGATTGACGGAATTTCGAACATTAATGATGAATCTGATCGTAATGGAATGCGTATTGTAATTGATATTAAGCGAGACGCTGTTGCAAATGTAGTGCTTAATAAGCTTTATAAGTTTACTGCAATGCAATCATCCTTTAGTATCAATAATATTGCCTTAGTTAAAGGTCGTCCTGAATTGCTCAATATTAGAGGTTTAATTAGCAATTTTGTTGAACATAGACATGAAGTGGTTGTCAGAAGAACAAAGTATGATTTAAGAAAAGCCGAAGAAAGAGCACATATTCTCGAAGGTTTAATCATTGCTAGTGATAATATTGATGAAGTTATTGACATTATTAAAAAATCTCCTAGTCCTGATGTTGCACGAGAAAGATTGATGGAAAGATTCGAACTTACAGAAATCCAATCGAGAGCAATTGTTGATATGAGGTTGAGACAGTTAACTGGTCTCGAACAAGATAAGTTAAGATCAGAATATCAAGATTTGCAAGAAAAAATAAATCGTTTGAATGAAATTCTTGAAAATTTTGAGCTTAGAATGCAGATTGTCAAGGATGAAATGATAGAGATTAAAGAGAAATACAATGATGATAGAAGAACAGACATTATATATGCCTCAGAAGACCTTAATCCTGAAGATTTCTATGCGGATGATGATGTAGTGATAACAATTTCTCATCTTGGTTATATTAAAAGAACTGCTTTAACTGAATTTAGAGCTCAAAACAGGGGAGGCGTTGGTTCAAAAGGATCAACAACAAGGGAAGAAGATTTTATCGAGCATATGTTTGTTGCTTCAATGCATAATACATTGTTACTATTTACAAAAAATGGAAAATGTTTCTGGCTAAAAGTTTATGAAGTTCCTGAAGGAAGTCGGGCATCTAAAGGAAGAGCGATGCAGAATTTAATTAACATAGCGCCTGATGATGAAGTTAAAGCATTTATGAATGTGATTTCTCTAAAAGATGAAGAATATCTTGACAATTCTTATATTGTAATGTGTACACAAAATGGAATATTCAAGAAAACTAAACTTCGTGCATACTCTCGTCCAAGACAAAATGGAGTTAATGCAATAAATGTAAGAGAAGGAGATATTTTGCTTACTGCAAATTTAATAGAAGATAAAGAGGGCGAATCATCAGCAAATGTTATGATTGGAGCACGTAATGGTAAGGTAATTAGATTTGTACATGATGCTGTTAGATCTATTGGTCGTACTGCTACAGGTGTTAAAGGAATCACTTTAGGTAAAGGCGACCAGGTTATTGGAATGATTATCGTGAATAAAAATCAAGAAGTATTAGTGGTTTCGGAAAATGGTTATGGTAAGCGTTCGAGTATTGAAGATTACAGAATAACAAATCGTGGAGGTAAGGGTGTTAAAACAATAAACGTAACTGAAAAAACGGGAAAACTAATTGATATTTCAGCGGTAACTGAGAATGATCACCTTATGATTACTAACAAATCTGGGATTACACTTAGACTTGCGATTGAGGACCTTAGGGTTATGGGTAGAGCAACGCAGGGGGTAAGACTTATTCATTTAAGAGAGGGTGATTCTATTGCTTCAGTTGCAAAAATTGAGGATGGTGCTCTTGAAGAAAAAAATGCATTTGTTGAGTCTGAAATTGATGATGTTGAGAGTAACCAAGATGTAAATGAACAAGAAATTAAATCTGATAATAACAATGAAGCCAATACTGAAGAATAATTTTATGGAATTGGCAAAGTATTTGTATATTTGAATCGTAATTAAATCAAAACTATCTTTATTATGAAAAAAATTAGTGTATTTTTAGTTCTGGCAAGTTTAAGTATATCGGTATTCGCACAACCTAATAAGGTAACTAGTGCATGGAGTTACCTTAAAGATGGGTTCCTGAAAGATGCTAAAGAAGCAATTGATCAAGCCGAAAAACATGTGAAAACTATTAACTCTTATAAAACATATTATTATAAGGGACAGATTTATCAAGAAATTGGAATATCTGATAAGCCAAAATATCAAGCTTTGTGTGACGAGTGTTTTGATACTGCTTTTGAAGCATATATGAAGGCGATTAAATTAAATTTTGTTAATGAAGAACATCGTAATATTGATTTAGAATCAGAAGTAGGATTAATGACTTTTGCGAAGATACTAAATGAGGGTAATGAAAAAAATTACGAAAGTTCTGAAGCATTG
>CAZUQY010000203.1:0-6007 GCA_964622935.1 uncultured Bacteroidales bacterium
ATTTCCAATAAAAGGGTCGGCAATTACCTCAGAAATTAACTCACCATTTTTATAATACTTCAACTTCCCATCACTGGAGCTATAAATACCTGTTAACATATACCATTGGTTAAGATCAAGAGCTGTTGGGTCAACCACATTTGTACCACATGAAGCATCAATACTAAAGCTTGTTGTACCCATGCTCCATGACCCACAAGTAATATCCCTACCTTTACCCATCACGTAATCATTAGAACCAGACTCTTTATAAACCCATGCAGAAACAGTGAAGTCTGGACCTATGTTTAACAATGAGTTATCCGCAACCTCTATCCAATCATAAGTTCCACCCGAGAAATAATATGCAGAGTTTTCATTCCCATCGCGATCAGTAGTTAAGATTACATTATTATGTACTGTCCCATTTAAATTATTCCCAGAATCATCATTCGCATTACCAGAAAAAGGATAATGAGCGATTAATCCATCAGATGGAATTCCAGGTGTAACTTGACATATTGCTTGAATTTCTGATAAACTAAGTGCTCTATTATATATTCGAATATCATCCATTTTTCCATTAAAAGGATACCAAAATGATGAAAATCTACCAAACCATAGATTTTTTGTATTTGAATTAGCAAATGACATAACTCCATCATTCGAAATAACTAAATCGCCATTAGCATAGACACTAATATTAGTTGTGGTAATAACATAAGTAAGATTTATCCATTGGTTAATTGAAGACCCGTGTACTGTATCAACAGCACTATTACCTCCACCAGTACCAATATTTACATAAAATTCGCCATTAGGCATACCTCCAATTCCAGAAGAAATTCCACCAATATCATAATCCTTAGCAAAAACACAATGGAAGCCATTTTCTACAGTACTACCCCAACCATCCATACCTTGAAAACTATTTAAGTTGACCCATATTGAGAATGTGGCTGCATCAGTAAACTGTAAAGAACTACTATTTGTTACGCTTATAGTTTGCGGATTTGAGATCCCGGCAAATTCATAAGCACTATCAATATTATCTTCTCTATCTGTGGTAAGTGTAGCCCCATTTACTGTTCCATTATTGTTATTCCCACTTTCCTCATTTGCATTGCCATCAAACGGATAATAGCAACCAATCCATCAGTTGGAATTTCAACTATACTTGTTCCTGTATTTTCAAAATCAACGACTGTATTTGCAATAGTTTCACAACCATCTTGATCAGTTACAGTTACAGTATAGTCTCCTGCATCTAATCCTGTTATTGTCTGTGTTGTACCACCATTACTCCAGTTATAAAGATAAGGACCAGTGCCATTGCTAACATTTGCTGTCGCTGTCCCTGAACTTGTCATACATGATGTTTCTGTTGTTGTAATGTAAGCAGATAATGGTATAATTGACCCAACGACAGCATAAGATACTGCACTGCAATTATTTACATCGTTTACCGTAATATTATATGTTCCAGCAGCTAAATTAATAGCAGTCTGGTCTGTTTGTCCATTACTCCATAAATATGTATAAGGTGATGTGCCTGAGACTGCTGTAACTGTGGCTGTTCCATTAGAATTTCCACATGTAGTGTTTTCCTCAGTAAAGCTTAATGTAATACTATTTGTAGATGTAACAGTTGCACTATTACTAAATTCGCATTCATTTGCATCTGTAACAGTTAAAGTATATGTACCAGCCAATAAGTTAATCGCAGTTTGTGTTGTTTGTCCATTATTCCATAAAAATGTATAAGGCTCTACTCCCCCGCTCACATTTGAAGATATTGCACCATCGCTATTGCCACAACTAGAATTAGTTGAGAATAAATTTAAATTTAAATTTCCAGGAGTATTAATAACAGTGCTTTCAATTGCAGAACAAGACAAGTCATCAGTAACTGTAACAGAATAATTTCCTGCACTTAGATCGCTTATTGTAGAAGTAGTTTGCCCATTACTCCACAAATATGTGAATGGAGATGTTCCACCGTTTATAATAAGCTCTGCACTACCGTTACTAGCTCCACATGTGGCATCTGTTGTATTAATTGTTACTCCTATTGGATCTATAACACTAAGGCTTACACTTGTATTACTTGTACAACCATAATAATCTGTTACTGTTACATAATATAAATTGCCAGCTAGATTGCTAGCAGTTGCTGTTGTGTGACCACTAGTCCATAAATATGAATATGGTTGAGTTCCACCATTTACATTTACAGTGGCAGAACCATTATTAAGACCGCAACTAGCATCTGTATATATTGTGCTTAATTGAATATTTGAACAATCAACTATTGTAAAAGCCAAAGCAGTAACATTGTTTGACTCATTGGTTTCACTAACAATATTTGTAGCATCTGCATAGTATAGAATATACCAATTACCTGGTGCACTAGCTTGTGGAATCACAATGCTTGAATTTATTTGGATATAAGATCCGGCAGCTATTGCAGCATTATAGTTTGACCCAATTTCTATGTCAACCCCAGCCTCATATGTTTGATTAGACGACAAATAAAACTTAATAAAATTGCCTGAAGAACTACCCGAACCTGTATTGGCAACTCTAGCACCCACATTAACTGTAGCTCCAGCTGCAGCACTTGTTTGGGCTAAAGAAGGATTCTGTATTACTAAATCTACATCCATTGGTACTGAAGATGTTGAAACCTTAACAGTTCGATTGCCCAACTGATCGTAACTATAATCATATACAGTTCCATTTGGATATGTTACTTTTTTAAGTCTGTTGAGATTATCGTATTGATAATCGTTGTTATTCTGGGCAAAAAGAGTAATGCCGATGAATATAATTGTGAGTGTGAGTATTGTTGATTTCATATTTGTATTATTTAGAGATTTTTTTAAAGCCTGATTCGAACGAAATGTGGAGCTTTTTGATTGGAATATTTAAATAACGCAACTTTAATTCAATTGTCTTTCCAGCATCGAAAGACATCTCCAATTTACTATATTTTACTATATCATAATTTTTATATGATTTCACCACTTTACTTTTTTCAACAGAAGTGGATAGTTCAACTTTACAACCTATCTTTTCTGAAGATAGACCACAAAAACCTTCTAAATTTAGTGCTGTAAATTCAGTCTTAGCACCATTTTTATTTGTATACGAAGCTTTGCCGAGTCCCGCATTATAATTTCTATAAGTATTACCTTTTTCTTCATCCAAATAGATTAGTTTTCCTTCAATATAATCACCTTTATGAACATTAATTATCCCATGATATGAAGCATCCTGATTTGCATACCCTGATGCAGCATATACAGACACTTCTCTTTTAAACAAACCCAAATAATCAACATTAATTATTGGATTATTATCCGCATACGGATACAAATTCGTACTCCAAATTGGGTCTTCACTCAAAAATCGCCCAATAGTCGGATCATAATACCTTGCACGCATAAATTGCAGTGTGCTATCTTCGTACATTACACCATATTTCCCAACATACCTAAAAGGATTAGAATCTGCTTCTTCTAATTGTAGAACAGATCCAAAATCGTCGTATTGGTATTTATGCGTAATGTTTGCAGAGGTTGTAGCATCTGTTATCGCTACGGTACTACCTCTGTAATCGTAAATATAGTAATTTGTTGAATTGTCAGGTTTAACTTTTGATACAAGTCCTAACCCATATACATAATAGTTAGTTGCTGTTCCTCCAGCATCGGTATCCATTAATACATTACTCATTCCCAAAATGTCGAGGACATATTTTGTAACAACTCCGCTTCTGGTTGCCTGCCTGCGATTTCCTGCACCATCATATACATAACTTGCAGTATAATTACCACTAACAGATGTGAGATTATTTAATACATCATATCCATAAGTATATCCTGTTTTGCTTGTTGTATTTCCGTTATTGTCGAAGCCAAAACTTGTACCACCTGCATTTTGTATTCGGTTGGCATTATTATAAGTATAGTTAGTTGTTTGATTTGGCACAGAAGGATAAGAAGCATATTGCTCAATAATACTTTCCTGAGTGTGATTTCCTAAAGGGTCTAAATTAAAACTATAATCAGCAATAGCACTGCCACTACCATTATTTCGTTTAGTGCTCATACCAGTTGGTCGCCCAGATGCATCATAAGTATATGTAGTTTTAACAGTATTAGGCAAAATGACATTATCAAGCTGACCATCTGGTCGGTAATTGTATGTTGTAGTATTATTGTTCCAATCTTTGACAGTTTTTAATTTGTTTGCATCATCATAAGTATATGTTACAATCTTATTTCCGGGGTATGTCATTGTTAGAACATTTCCAACATTATCATAGGTATAACTTACTGTTTTACTATCATAAGTAACACTTGTAACCCTATTTAATGCGTCATAGCTAAATGTTATAGGGTTTCCATCTTTCGATATCTCGATAAGGTTTCCATTTGTAGCATAAGAATAGGTCGCATAGCCGTCATTTGTTATCCTTGCGGAATTATCATAAGTGTAATTTAATACATTACCATTAGGGTTAGTAAATGTTTTTAATGTACCATCGTCATTATATAAATATTGCTTTGTGGCACCTTGAAATGATTCTGAAAGTAGCCAATCGGTCACATAATCATAACTAAATGTCGTAGCATATCCTTTGGCGTTAATTATACTTTTCAAATTATCATTCGCATCATAAGTGTATGATGTTGTATAATTCATTGCATCTTTTTCTGTCAGAAGATTATCATTTGCATCATATGTGTATATAGATGTTTGCCCTGAGAAATTTGTTGCACTTGTCATTCGACTAGCCGCATCATATATCATCGAAGCGGATAGTACAAGCGAAGGAATGCTTACCTTATTTTGATTACCATAAGAATTATATTCAAAATTAACGGTTACTCCTGAAGGGTTTGTAATTGAAGTTGGCTGCCCACTAATATTGTTAGTAATATTTGTTTCATTATTTAAAGCATCCGTTATTTTTATCAAATTTCCACTACTGTACTCATAATATGTAGTATGGTTATTTGCATCTGTGTGTTGAGTCACATCGTTATAAGAGTTATACTGAAATGTTTCAGTTGTTGAAAGTCCACCCCCATTTGCAACAATTTGGGTAACATTTCCATACTGGTCATAAGTTGGAGTAACTGTCACACTATTCAAATTGTTTGAGATGCTTGATGGCAAAGTTGGATGAGTAGAATTTGTGTAACTTGAGCTAATATCTACAGCATTATTGCCATCTGCATGAGTATAATTACCGTTTTGATCTATTTCATAATTAGTCGTAATATCTTGCCCTCCTTGTTGAGGAACAGTTACCGTTGAACCATAGAAATCATTATTTCCTGAAACATAATTTGGATTGTGGTCGATAGTTGTTGGACTATTAGAATTATACTTGGTGCTTGTCAACTTGCGTTTTTGATATTGGTTGTTAATTACATTTCCTTTAGGTAATTGAATTGACATCAGCAATCCGTATTCAGCATCATTTTGGCCATAAGTAAATGCAGTGTTTTGCCCTTTTGCATCGGTATAAGTTGCAAGCCTACCACTGGTATAGTTGAATTGTATATTTCTACTTAATGGATCTGAAACTGAAGAGATTAGATTGGTTCCATTTAAATATGAGAATTGTAAAGTTCTGCCAGCAGGATCAGTTACAGATGATATCTTTCTTGTCGTTTTAACTGTACTTGTACCAGGTACTGTATAATTTACTCCTTGAGTGTAATTAATAGTAATTGTATTATTGTTTCTATCCTTTATTGAAGTTAGCACAAATGCAATGTCATTCGTTCCTAATTTCTGAAGAGTATAAACGACTTGCGATTTTGTCTTAAACTCATATTTCGTTGATGATATATTAGTTAGTGTATTATAATTACCGGATGTCTCTGGTACAATATTGTTTAGTTCGTCTAATTTGTATATAAGTAGTGAGCCATCTGGCATGTGAATTGCAAATTTTGTGTCATAAACTGTTGGCCCATAAATAAAATTCATATACATGTTATAACTATGA
>CAZUQY010000204.1:0-6003 GCA_964622935.1 uncultured Bacteroidales bacterium
TCAGAGTTTAATGGATTGTATTTCATAGTATTGCTATTTTGACATTGTAAACTTATCACTGTTATAAAAAGTAATAATATAATTGTAGTTATTTTCATTACATGTTTTTATGATAAACATATTTGCTTTATAAAAGTTCGCAAAAAAATAATGTTAATAAATGATGATGATTTTCTCTTAAACCCTTTTTATAAGTTGCTAAGCATTTCTTTTAAAGTGGTTTATAAGTTGTATAATAAAAAAGAGAATTTTGTTTAGGTCTATCAAAAAAATAAATTAGATTTGTTGTACCAGTGAACATTGATGTAAGTTCCTACAAATTAGATAATTAAGTATGAGTGATCAAATCAAACACGAATGTGGAATTGCGATTTTGCGATTATTGAAACCATTGTCATATTATCAAGAAAAATACGGGTCATGGCGATATGGAATAAATAAGTTGTACTTATTAATGGAGAAGCAACATAATCGTGGACAGGATGGTGCCGGAGTATTAAGCTTAAAACTGGATCTACCATCAGGATTAAAGTATATTGATAGAATGAGGTCTGTACAGGCGAATCCTATTATAGATTGTTTTAATAATATCTATTCTTCTATCGAAGAGGGGATGTTAAGAAATCCTGATAAAATAAATGATGCTACCTGGGCAAAAGAAAATTTGAAATTTGCCGGTGAATTGTATATGGGGCATTTAAGATATGGCACTTTTGGCAAGAATGATGTTGATTTAGTCCATCCTGTTTTAAGAGTTAGTAACTGGCGTTCAAAAACACTTTCTCTTGCTGGTAATTTTAATCTCACAAACGTTGATGAACTTTTTAAATATCTGATAAAATTTGGTCAACATCCTAAGGAATACTCCGATACAGTTACAGCACTGGAATTGATATGATTGTTCATGGAAGAGGAAAATCAGAAATTATTTAGAGAATATAAAAACCAAGGATATTCAAATTTTGAAATAAGTAGTCTGATTGAAAAAAATATTGATATTGCAAAGGTCTTAAGAGAAGCAACAAAAAATTGGGACGGTGGTTATGTGATGGGTGGAGTTTTAGGACATGGAGATTCTTTTATTGTTCGTGACCCTTGGGGTATAAGACCTGCGTATTATTATTATGACGACGAGTTTTTTGTGGCTACCTCAGAAAGACCGGTAATTCAAACTGCAATGAATGTTAGTGCAGATAAAATCAAAGAACTAGAGCCTGGATCTGCTATTATTGTTAAAAAGTCAGGCGAAATTAAATCACAAATGGTTAGAATTCCTGATGTGAAATCATCGTGTAGTTTTGAACGTATTTATTTTTCTCGAGGTACTGATTTCGAAATTTATGACGAAAGAAAAAAACTTGGTGAATATCTAGTTCCAGATATTTTAAAAGCAATTGATTTTGATTTTGAAAATACAGTTTTTTCATTTATTCCGAACACTTCTGAAATTGCCTTTTATGGGATGTTAAAAGGGCTTGAGTCACATCTTAACGAGTATAAGATTAAAACCATAAAAGAAAATAATGGCACATATCCTGAGGCTGATTTGAAAAAACTATTGGAACTTAGGCCGAGAGTTGAGAAGATCGCAGTAAAAGATGCTAAGATGAGAACTTTTATTACTCAGGATGAGGATAGAAATGAACTTGTTCAGCACGTTTATGATGTAACCTATGGAACTGTTATTGACAAAAAGGATACTTTGGTAATTATTGATGACAGTATTGTTAGAGGCACGACTCTTAAACAAAGTATTCTTAAGATATTGGACAGACTTAATCCGAAGAAAATAATAATTGTTTCATCTGCACCTCAAATCAGATATCCAGACTGTTATGGAATTGACATGGCTAAAATAGGAGACTTTATTGCGTTTAGTGCTGTAATAGAATTATTGAAAGAGACAAAAAATCAAAAACTTATTGATGAAGTTTATAAAAAATGTAAAGCACAGCAGAATTTGCCAAAAGAAGATATCGTAAATTATGTAATTAATCTTTATCAGCCATTTACTACAGTTCAATTATCAGAACAAATTGCTAAAATAATTAAGAATAAATCCATAAATGCAGAATTCCAGGTAATATATCAAAGTATAGAAAGTCTTCATAGGGCTTGTCCTGATAACAAAGGTGATTGGTATTTTACAGGGAACTATCCTACTCCTGGTGGGAACAAAGTCGTAAACACCTCATTTATTAATTTCTATGAGAATCGCAACGAAAGAGCATATTGATTAAAATTGAGATAATAAAAAAGTTCTAATGAAAATTAGAACTTTTTTATTACGTTATAGTATGTTGTTGAAATTTTAAGGTTTGACTAAGTATTATTTACATACTAGAAATTAATGAACAACTGTAATTGTTCCAGTATATGGTGCGTCACCATTGAACAAATTGAGATAGTAGACATAAGTTCCTGAAGGTATAAGTTTGCCGTTAAATTGCCCATCCCATTCTTTATCGCTAGTTGATTCGTAGTAAACAGATTGTCCCCATCTGTTAAAAACTTGTATAATTGATGTCGGGAATGTCTCCAAACCTTCAACTATCCATGTGTCATTGATTCCATCTCCATTTGGAGTGAAAGTATTAGGGATTTTAATACAGTCAATAGGATTATCAGTTAAATTAATTAGATATAAATGTTTTATACAGTTATTAGCATCGATAATCTCTGCATCATAATTTCCTTCAGAAAGTCTAGTAATAATTCCATCTGGGAATAACATATTTTCTAAAATGTATGAATAAGGAGAAGTCCCTCCGCTAACATGTATTTCTATTATCCCGTCATCATTTCCAATACAGCTTGGGTCTATTGTCGATACTGATAACTCAAGTTCAGATGGGCTTGAAATTACAGTGTTTTTAGTCGTATAACAACCATTTGCATCTCTAACTCTTATTGTATAAGAATCTGCTGGAAGGTTGTTATGGTCAGCACCATTTGCACTGTATTGTATATTGTAAATGTCATATGAAAATGGTGGTATCCCTCCATCAGCAGACATATGAATGCTACCATCTGATGTTCCGTAGCACAAGACATCTTCAGTTGTGAACAGTAGATTAATAGAGCTTGGTTCTATCACGGTATAAGTACCTTCTTGTGAACAGTTGTTGAAATCTGTTATAGTTACTGAATAGATTCCTGGTGAAAGGTTTGTTATTGAACTACTATTGTCGGAATTGGTCCAATCGTAATAGTATGGCGTAGTCCCACCTGTTGTAATTATTGTTATTGTCCCATCATTTGAATTATTACAATTTAAATCAGTTATAGTTGCTGTGATTTCTAGAGGGGCTGGTGCATCTGGTATTGTAACATCAGTAGAAGCAGTGCAGCCATTATTGTCAGTAACTGTATAAGTATATGACCCTGAATTGATTTCGAAAGTGCCTATTCCTGAATATGATGGGGTTCCACCATTTGCTGTTACTGTAACTGTAGCCAACTCCCCGGAGCAGGCAATTTGAATATAGTTAGAAGTTGCGATTAATAGGGGTGGATCAGTAAGGGTTAAGTTTGCTGTTGACTCACAACCATTAGCATCTGTAATATCGAAAGTATATTCTCCAGCATATAAATTAGTTGCATTATAATTAGCAAAATTTGACACTACAAGACTAGTGTCCCATGCTATATTGTATGGTTCGGTTCCATTTGAAAAATTTAGTGCAATTGATCCTGTTGCTTCTCCATAACATGCAGGATTTGATATTAATGTTGCTGTTGCATTGAGGTTATCAGTAAAACCGATGGTAAGGTCTTGTGTTGTCTGACAACCATTAGCGTCAGAGATTGTGATAGAATAATTGCCTACAGTTAATTCTGTAGCTTGACCTTCTGAAATTCCGGACGCGTTTGAAGGCCATAAATAATTATATGGTTCTGTACCGTTTAATCCATTTATTTCTGCTGTTCCAAAAGCATCACAGAATTGATCTGATGTATTTACTACTTCAGATTCTAGGAATCCGATTTCTATTTCGAGGGTGGTGCTTGTTGCACACTGCCCAGTTGTAGGAGTGAAAGTGTAATTTGTCGTAGTTGTATTGTTTATTGCAGGTAACCATGAACCTGTAACTTCATTAGTTGAAGTGCCAGGTAATGGGGGGATACTTGTTCCGTAACAATATGGCCCTACCGGATTGAATGTGGGTAGTAAGTCGTCATTAATAATGATCTGCATCGTTGTAGTAAGAGCACATTGTCCTGAGCTTGGTGTATAAGTATAGGTAGTTGTTGCAGTGTTATTAATTGCTGGTGACCAACTGCCAGTAATACTATTTGTAGATGTTGTAGGTAATGCTGAGATACTTTCTCCTGTACAATATGGTCCTGAAGATGCAAAGCTTGGTAAAATACTTGGGTTAATAACAACATCTGTTGTTACCGGTGGACTGGTATCAGCCCCAACTGTTATTACTAAACTATATGTGCCGGCATTTTGAGTTGTAACATTAGGAATTGTAGGGTTTATTTCAGTTGAAGACCAACTGTTTGGACCAGTCCAACTATAAGTTGCACCAGTAGTTGGATTAGATACTGTTAATTGTAATGTCTCGCCTTCGCAAATAGGACCGTTATTAGTTATTGGTGGAGCAATAATACCACAGTTTGTTGAGCCACCACCTGATGTCTGACTAAATGAAATGTTTGTAACTATATTTGCATAGTTTGTAATTAATAGAACATAAACTTCGCCTGTTTGAGTGTTAGTTAGATTGGCAGTTTCTTGTGCTGCTGTCGAATAGCTGCAATCTACGCCTGAATTTGACATAAGGTCTGATGCACATGCAGCTGACAAAGATGAGAATGGACCCCAGGCAATAAAGTCAACATCTCCACCACTAGACATATAAATATCAATATTTCCTGGATCTCCAATTTGCATCCAATACCAAGCTGGATTAGGTGTTGTATATAGACATCCAACAGATCCTAAACTTGCAACATTTGTGTTTGCTGGGAAAGTATATGAGTCACTTGTGCAAAATGGTATAGCATCTAAACAAGTGCCTGCACTTGGAGTGCCACCTCCACAACTAACACAAGAGAGAGTACTAGTTCCACAACTGGTATTTGTTCCACATGACGAATTTGTATTATAATGAATATAATGAGTTCCAGAAACAGCAGCGGTCCATGTTAAAGGTGCATTCCCTGATGCCACAACAGTGCCATTATAAGATCCACTATGGACAGTAATATATCCACCTAGATCATAAGTTGCCTGATATTGATTACCAGCAACAACTCCACTAATCGTGCTATATTCGGTCTGATAATTACATGTGCTAATCGTAACTGCAGTCGTTCCTGATGGTGCCGTGGCTGATCCATAAGATGAAGAATTTGTGCATTGTCCTTGGATGTTTTCAGGATTTATTGCAATAAGCAAAAGAACAAGTATTGTCAGAAAACCGGAATTATAAATCTTTTTCATAGCTTAACTTATTTACAATTTATCTATTAGTGAAACATTTAATCCTAAATCTTCGAAAATTTTTACAATGAATTCAATTTGCATTTCTTTCATTAACACAAGTTTGCAAACATTATCTGAATTAATATCAGCAGAGGACACCCAATCATTTTCCATTAATGCATTAAGCGCTTGCTGTTTTTGAGATTCATCTTTTATGTTTAAGATATTAAATTTCAAAACTTGCAAAGAATTGTCTTGTCCAAGTGTGGAATTATTATTAACTGTTTTTTGAAGAGAGTACTCAGAAATAATATCATTTATAAGATCAACAACCTGCCTTTCATCCATGGATAGCTCTGATGTAAACATGCACTTCATGATATTGGTATTATCGTAAAAAGAGAATTTTTCAATATCAGGATGGTTCTCAATTTGTTCAGTCAGATCTCCTTTTGCATATTCTGGGATAAACCCTGATAGCTCAAGATATGTTGTTTGACTTTTGTTATCATATATTTTTTGACTTAATAGATTTGAAGAAGTAACTTGGGCATTTATAATTATTC
>CAZUQY010000205.1:0-5940 GCA_964622935.1 uncultured Bacteroidales bacterium
AACTTATTTTATTATTCGTCACCATGAATGGACTTCATAAAACAAATTACGCTTTGGTAACATTTACAAAGAGTTTAATTTATTGTACAATAAAGTTTACTTGCATTCCAGATTCTTCAAGTTTAATCAAATATATTCCAGGTTTATAACCACTAATATCCAGAGAACTATTTCCCGAAGACACTACCGATTTACTAATTATTTGTCCAGAACTGTTGTAAATCAACATAACATCACCTTCTCCAATTCCGGGTATATAAACAGAAAGTTCTTCCTTGGCAGGATTTGGGTACACTTTTATTTTCAATTTTGACTTAGACTGTTCAATTACTAATGGCATTTCAAACAATTCCTGAGTATTATAAATAACAGGAGTATTTTCACATGCTTGCACTCCTTCTATTGTATGATATGCCAATTTTAGAAAATTATCTTCAGGTGCAAATTGCATAAACTGAATATTGCCGGTCCAGCTAAATGCACAGGAACTGCTATAATTAAGCATTATATTCCAGTTTTCGGTTTTACCTATTAAGGTTCCATCACCCATATTTGCCTTAACTGCATTATATCTTGTGCAATAGTTTAAAGCATCATTTCTTGCAATAGAAGAATTTGCTGCATAAAGATTTTTATCTGGTATATCGTCTTCATAATCAGTATTACGAATAGTAATGAAAGGATTTACAAGTGCAACCTCGATAATAGTTGCAATTTTGTCATTGTCAATATTTGTCGCAGGAGCAACACCTGTGACAATATAACTGTCTGCATATCCATTTACATTATCACTTATAACCGCATTAATATCAAGACAATTATTTGCTCCATCCGAATTATAATCATTTATTTCGATAGCTTTACGTAAACTAAACCAAATTGGCTCATATCCCGAAGATATTACTGCTCCAGAAGAAACATCAGATAACATATGTTGCATTACACCAACTCCTGATGAATTAATACCTGATAATACTGACATTTGTCCTGCAAAGCCAATAAATAACCATGGTTGCTCATTTTCTTCAGCAGGAAAATGGATAACCATTACCTGAGTTCTCAATATCGCTTGCTGAGTAGACCAATCCAGATGTCTTGAAAGAACAGATTTTCCATCAAGTTCAGTGTTTTCAGTTGCACTTCCCCAACTTATCAAAGTTGAGCACCCATTTTCCATGTCAAGACCTTTACCTACAAAATTCTGAAAATCAAGAAAACAGTTAGCTAACAGAACATCAATATAATCAATCTCATCATCAAATTCGCCGCTATCGTTAAGCCCATCAGCCATTGCCATAGCTTCATAAATATACACAGAATCAATTTTAAGATGATCAGCAGTAGTAAGCATATCTCTTGCTGCTGTATAGTATGAACCGAAAGATGGTAATAAATAATTGATATATAAATCATTAGTTTCTGCTGCAAGTAAAGACCCAACTGCATAGCCACGTTCTTCGTGAGTACCCCAAACTTTTACGACTTTAAACTGCTCATCTTCGGAAACTATAACTCCATTTATTTGTTGAGAATATGCTTTTGTTATCAGCAATACAAAAAATAATAAAATAATTAATCGTTTCATAGCATTGGTTTTATGCTACTAAAATACTAAAAAATATTAAACTGAACTTTCTGAGAGTAAGATTCTTTCTAATTTGAAATTTTAATAAAAATTTATTTGCTTTTCATAGTTTGCTCTTTTTAACAGAGGATTTTATTCTTCGAGTCAGCCAACAGCGAATAGTTAAACAAACAATTGATAAATCCAGTTCCAAATTCCTAAGAGATGGAAAGAGAAAACAATAATAATAATTATCAAAAATACTTTAACGAAACCCGAGCCTCGTTTAATAACCATATTAGCACCGATTAAACCACCAATTATATTTCCAACAGCAGCAAACAATGCTACAAGCAAATCAACCTGTCCATTAATCAAAAAAATTATTAGTACTACTGGAGCATACATAAAAACAAGGAAAACCTTAAGGGCATTTGCTTGAACTAAATCAAAACCAGCGTTTAACACTAATGCTGATAACAGAAATATTCCAACTCCAATATGAATGAATCCTCCATAAAATCCTATGCCAAGAAATAAGAGAATCTGAAACACTCCAGTCTTTGCCTGACGTTCAGCAGATTGTCCTTCTAGCCACTTTTTTGGATTATAAAACATGAAAAACAACATTAGTAACAGCACAAATGCAACGATTTTTTCAAAGGCTTCTTTATTGATTGAAATAGCAAGTTCTGCTCCTGCAATTGAGCCCAAAATCATAGGAATACCAAGTACTAAACCTTTTTTTAATGCTAACTTATTATTGCGATAATATTTGATAGATGATGTGCCTGTTTGAAACAATATACCGGGCCTTACGGTTCCATTAATCAAATTAACCGGCATTCCAAAAGCTGAAAGAAGAGAATACATAACAACAGTACCTGAGCCAGCCATTGTATTAATAAATCCTTGTAGTAAACCTGCGATGGTAATTAACAAATAAACATGCCACATCTCAAGACCCAAACTATGTATTATTTCTGTTGACATTTTGCAAAAATAATAAAAGACTTACACTAAAAGCCTATAAAAAAAGTCTAAGTACTAATTTATTCGTCCAATACAGATTCCTTAAGAGGCTTAAATCCTCTACCAAGATTTTCCTGCGTATCCATTATCGAAATAAAAGCATCCGGATCAATATTGTAAACATACTCTTTCAATATTATAGATTCACGACGAGTAACGATTGTATAAATCGTTTTCTTTTCTTTAGAACTATATAGACCTTGACCATTAAATATGGTTCCCCCTCGATTTATATCACCGATAATTTTATCTTTGATTTCGTCGTATTTATCTGAAAAGATAAACATTGCTTTATTGTAAGTATTACCTTGCAAGACAATATCAACAACCTTACCTGTAATAAAAATAACTATCCAACTATAAAGCGGGATTTTCCAATCTCTAAACGCAATTAAACTTACAAGTACAATCACAGAGTCAACATAAATCATCAATTGGCCAAGAGGAATCTTTGTATACTTGTTTATCATCATTGCAATAATATCACTACCACCTGAAGTAGCTTTCGACTTAAAAACAAGTCCTAATCCTAAACCAATTAAAACACCACCAAAAATTGCTGACAATAAAGCATCTCCAGCTACCAATGGAACATCTCCTTGATAGTAAGATAAAACATCAACAAAAATCGCCATCGACACAAAACCCAAAACAGTTTTCCAACCAAATTTAGGCCCTAAAACTTTAATTCCAATAATTGTCAAAGGAATATCCATAGCTAATGCCATCAGACCTATAGGTAAGCCAAACAAGTGATGTAAAACAATTGCAATACCATATACTCCACCAGGTGCTAATTTATAAAATGAAATAAAATAAACATATCCTGCTGCCATTATAAATGTACCTGCAAGAATTAGCAGAATAGCTCTAAACCATTTTGCTGAAAAGATTTTCTCTTTTGTTGGTAAACCCATAACACTTTGTTTTATAAAATTTCTAAAATCGGAGCGCAAAATTACATCTTATTAACAAACTACCAAGAGTAGAAATATTAAAATACAAAGATTTAACTATTATTTAACTTTCAGGAATATTAAAAATAATGACTTAGCAATATAAACTACTGACTATCAACCCTATGACTACAGTTGTCATTTAAATTTATAAGAGTTTCTACAGGCCCTGTGCAAAGAAACAATTTCAGTATAAAATTTGGCAAGTTTTTAGGTCCACCTAATTTAACAATATATAGTAAGTCTGTTGAATTATCATCATGCTTAATAAACTTCCAAATAGCTTTGTAACGCAACACTCTCTGATATTTTTTATTCCTTGGAAAATAATCAGGAATACATGTCTGAGTTAATATAAAAGAATCTCCAAAAGAATCAAATTCAATTTCATAATGCATAAAAACATCTATATCCTTTAGGGGGAATGGCGCCTCTATAAGCATATAATTAATTCCTTCTACAATTGATCTCTTCTCAATTAAATCGCTCCTGTAAGTATTATATACCCATGTATCATAAGACTCTACATCTGTTACGAAATCTAAAATATCTTCTATAGGAACTTTAATCAATACCTTTGCTGAAACTTTGTAATTAACTGGGTCAACTTTCTGAAAGTAAAATTTACCTAAGTCACAATCTTGGCATTTCTCCCATGATGATTTCTGCGAGAAAGCAATAAGGCTTATTAGAATCAGTATATATGCAACTATAAACTTTTGCACTTCTTGAAATTTCTTATATCAAGCTGAATTAATCCATCAAATTCTTTCATTAAAGAACGTAAGCATTTATTATTTACATCTAAATGATATCCATCTATTTCCTTAATAGGCAAAATATTTGGTGATGTACCCGAAATAAATGCGGAATCAAAAGATACAATATCAATTAATGGAATCTCCGTCTCAATTATCTCAAATCCCATCTTCTTTGCCAACTTAATAATGTTATTTTTAGTAATACCAGGCAAAACATGTTCTTGCTTTGGAGTAAAAATCTTTTCATCCTTTATAAAAAACAAATTTGATCTACTCCCCTCAGTCAAAATGTTACTTTTATTGTAATACAAAACCTCATAACACTTACCACTTTTTATAATATCATCAATTTTTTGTCTGATATCTGCATGCCATATCTTTCTCTGAGGACTTGGTCGTTCGTGTGGATAAGAAATAACTTTTACACCATTTTTGTATTGTTCATTGCTTGGATAATGATGTGGAATCTGTTTAATGTGTATTTCACAATTAGGTGTATCAGGGTCAATAAATGTATCTATCCTAATATTGCCGTAAGAAATCTCTTTTATCAGAATAATATTACATATTTCATTAAAAAAATAATCTTCAGTAGTAAGACACAACTTAAAGTGACTTAAAGATTGTATAAATCTTTGGTAATGTGCTGATAAAAACAAAGGTTTTGAGTTGATTACTCTAACAACTTCGTAAACATTTACAAATTTATCCATTTCAAGCAATTCTAACTGTTTCACTAATTAACTGAATCAGTGAATTCACACTTTTCTTAAAATTACTGAGTACAATTTCAATTGAAACAGGCTCCTCATCATCTTTCCAGCAATCATAATCAGTTGAAATAGCAATAACAGCATAAGGTATACCGGCTTCGTTGGCCAATACTGTTTCAGGTGCAGTACTCATATTTATCAAATCTGCTCCCCACAACCTAAACATATTTGATTCTGCCTTTGTACTGAACCTTGGACCTTCTATCGTCACAATTGTACCCTTAGTGTGTACTGTCATATCTATGTTTGAAGCGGCTTCCGAGATTTTTAATCTAATGTCACTTGAATATGGTTGAGACATTGGACAATGCTGCATTTGGTTAGGTTCAAAACTATCATAAAATGTTATAATTCTATGTTTTGTAAAATCAATAAATTGATCTGCAAGCACAAAATCACCTGGCTTGACACCTTCTCTTAAACTACCACAAGCAGTTGTAGCAATAATAAAATCGCAACCTAATTCTTTAAGTGCTGTAATATTTGCTCTGTTGTTTACATTAGTAGGAGTTATTGTATGCAACAAGCCATGTCTCGAAATTATTGCTACACTGTGTCCATGCATTTCACCAATAAGTACTTCCGAAGAAGGCTCACCATATTTTGTTTTAAGATGTTGTCTTTGAGGATTTTTTAACAAATCACTTTTTTCAAGACCTGTCCCTCCTATTATACCAATTTTTGCCATAGTTTATTCTTCCTCATCTTCGTCTAATTCTCCATCATCACTATCTTCGTCTTCGCCAGGAATGGTTAATGCTACACTCTTAAGAGCTTCTACCTTTAGCGCATTTTCGGGTTTGATACTTATAATTTCCGGATTATCAATCCATTGCAAATTCCATTTGAGTAAC
>CAZUQY010000206.1:0-5860 GCA_964622935.1 uncultured Bacteroidales bacterium
AAAGACTATGAAAAAAAACATCTTTTTATTTACACTGTTGGCAGCTTTAATGCTAAGTCAGAGTGCGATTTCACAAATTTCTACGTATAGAAAAATTAATGAAGAAGGAATTGCAAATATTGTTTTTTCAAACGACGCAATCTCAAAAGGAGAGGAGAGTGCTAGTAATTTAAAAACAGAATTTACTGCTGACGAAACCATATTTGCAAGAGCATACTTTCCAAAGACAATTTCTTCTTATGGTCTGAAAACTGATGAGAAAATTATTGTAATCGCCTATGTCGATAATAAACAGGTTGACAGAGTTTATATCACGCCAAAAGCTGAGTGGAATCAAATGCAGGTATATGTTATGAATACCGGGGATGATGATTTTTCAAGACTTGCTGGAGAATTGTATTATATGGATTCAGGCGAACATAATCTTATAATTAGTGTTGGATTACAGCGATATGGACATATGGAAACTGTTATCAAAGATGATGGAACAATTACTGAGCAAAAAGTTGATAAAGTAGATGTAATATCACAATCAGAAATCAAAATTATTGTAGAATAAACTTAAATAAATAAAATTATGAAAAACAAATTTAATTCACCATGGATTGCTATTTTAGTAGGAATAGCTGCAATAGGATTCGCAATTTTCTCACATTTTAAAACAGATGATTTTATTGAAAAGTCCGCAACTACAACTGGAATAGTTGTTGATGTTTATGTAAAGAGACCTTCAATAAATGAAAAGAAGAAGGGTAATGTAGAACCTGAGTATTGTCCGATTATAGCTTTTGTGACAGAATCTGGAGACAGTGTAGAATTTAAATCATCAAAAGGTTCAAAGAACTTTGATACTTATAAAACTGGTAAAGAAGTAGATGTTATGTATGACCCTAATAATCCAGTAAATGCAAGGATAAAAGTCTCAAAAGAAAGTAATAAAATGCGTAGCTTGATGACTGGTGGTTTTGGCATCATTATTATTGGAGTTGGTATATTTGGTTTATTCAGAAAGAAGAGAATTGCTAAAGTTTGATAGTTTTATTAAATTTTATGGTTACAGAGATGCTATTTAAATTGCATTTTTGAAAAATCATTCACCATCTTTATATTCAAAATACATTTGCAGTGTCGTAAATGCATTAACAATAGTTTGTTGTTTTACTTCATCAGTTAAGATCAACTGACATCATTTTTGCCATTTCGACCTTCATTTTCTTTATCATTTCTTCTTGGTCAGGCATTGCTATGCCAATGGTTTCCATAGCCTGCTCCTGATTGTTTGCCTTAAATTTGTTGTCTATCTGATTACCAGTCTAAGTCTCTTCTATGATAAGTGATTTAATTTATGTTTATATCGAAGATAGTTCATTTTCTTAAGAAACTCTGTAATAATATGGTTAAGTTGATTATATTATTGGTAAGTCGATAAGATTTATGAGTGAAACTTTGTTAGTTGTGTTTGAATTTATAATATCTGATAAATTAATACATAATAAAATTGAAGTTTCGCAATTTTTCAAAATTAATCTTTAAATTTGTTAATTGTAATAATCTTTAATGTTTAGATATGAAAAAAGTTTTAGTCTTTTTATTTTCTGTTATTTTTTATTCTATTGTATTTGCTCAGACATCGATAGTTTTAAGTTTTGAAATAAATCAAAACGGCTCACAGTTGCAGCTTGATAGTGTTTTAGTAGAAAATGCTTCAAATTCAACTGACACAATGATTTACTATCCTGAAACAGAGTTAGAAATTGATATGTTATCAGGAATTGAAAGCAATTTTACTGCAAGCAATTCTTTAAAAGTAATGCAGAATTATCCTAATCCTTTTAATGATAAAACTTTCATAGAGGTTTATAATACTGAGAAAGAATTGTCTGTTAATATTCATGATATCTCCGGGAAACAGATTTTGAAAGAAAGTTTTAAAACAGAAATTGGGATTAATACATTTGTTTTTACTTCGGGTGCAGATTCGCAATATGTGGTAAGTTTCAATAACGGAAAGTCTGAACAGAGCATAAAAATGCTTCATAATGGGAATGTGAAATCTAAATGCGATATCGAGATGTCATCATCAAATACTATGATTGATAAAAGCTTTAAAGATACAGGGTTTACATACACAGAGGGCGAAAATCTAAATTTCACTTCTTATACAACAGCGTGTTTTGAATCCGAAATATCGACTGCATCAGGTAGTCCTATTGAAGATGAAATATATACATTTGATTATACAGGACTTACTGATATTCAACCAGACAGACCTGAGAGAATTCCGGCAAATGTTACTGAAGTAAGTATTTCATGGAATTGGACAAGTATAGATGATGCTATGGGGTATAAATACAATACTACGAATGATTATGAAACTGCCACTGATTTGGGCACAACAACTGAGCTTGACTTGAATGATCTTTCTGCGGGTTTGAATTATCATTTGTACGTATGGGCATATAACGATTGTGGTGTATCATTTCCTTTGCATATTATTGAGGCTACAACAACTTTAGCATTGACTCAGGATGAAATTGATTTAATTAATTCTGGAACAGTAGGGGAGTATTTTGAGGTAATGGATATTTGTGAACAGCCAGATTCAATTATATTGCGGTCCCAATCAATAAACGTTAATCTTGATGAAGAAGATTTGCAATTGCTAACTGATAGGATGAAAACCACTGTTGCTGGTCAGGGAGTTGGTATTGCTGCTCCTCAAATAGGAATAAACCGAAATGTTATTTGGGTTCAGAGATATGATAAAGGTTCAGTATATATTAAGCCTTGGGAGGTGTATTTTAACCCTGTTATCATAGCATATTCTGATACTGTTGCTTTACGAAATGATGGCTGTCTTTCTGTCTCTGAAAATTGTGTAAGCGAATATGGAATAGCCGGAAATTCTTATCGTGCTTTATGGGTAGATGTGCAATATTACGATGTCGATGGGAATTTTGTTCAGGAGAGAATAAATCATCAATATACAGCTCACATCTTTCAGCATGAAATTGATCACCTTAATGGTATTATGTATTTTGACAGGCAGGTTGAAGAAATTCCTGAAAAGTATATTGTTGTTGAAGGCGAATCATACGATGGATTGCCTAGGATAGATTAAAGTAGTTTAACAGTTCGCTTAGCTGTTGTCCCTTGAATCTTGTACCTAGTATTTAGTCTCTTGATTCTTTATTATCCGACTGCTCCAACAAAATAAATTTCAGTTTTGGATATTGTGACTATTAAAACCTGAGAGCTTAATATTGTCCCATCTTTAAGCTTGACACATAGAATTGCGTTTGCTCCATCACTATCTTCTCTCTTTATCTTCTTTAATTTTATCGATTTAATTTCATTGATGTCAGGAGTTTTGAAAATGGCCTCTCCTCTAGGTGTTCCTGCTAAAAATTCTCGTATAAACTGATTTGTATTGCTTGATAAAAAGTTATCGTGTTGAGTGGTTTTATACTCAGGCTCAAAGAATATAAGACTACCTTTTAGATCATTTGTTAGGATTTTAGTTTCAAATGATTTGCAGAAATTTTTAATGTCTTTTTTACTTGCCGACTGCCCAAATGCAAACGTACTTAGCAATAGGCTAATTATTAGAATGTTAAATTTGATTTTCATTTTACTTTATTTCGTTTAAATGATTTTGGAATTCCTTTAGTTCTGGACAATTATCAATATATGCCTTTATTTCAGAATTTTCAAATGTAATTTTTATAAAACCTGTACCCATTTGTCTGGTATCTATTTTGATGTTATCATTTGTTACAACCTGTTCTGCGCGGATAAAGATTTCGTTAAATTGACTATTGCTTATTTCAAAGTTCTTAGGTTCACCACCAGAGTATGTTCCAGAAGAGCTTTCCATTGTTGTAACAGGATCATATTTGAAATTATTAGTGTTTATTATATATGCATTCGCATTACCATCATTGTAAACTATTTTTTCGGGTGTGTCAATTAATATTATTGAATCTATGACTATATATGGGCCAACTCTACTCTGCACATTTGAGTCGTTTGTATCCCATAAACCATTTTGAATTGAGGCATTTATTTTTACATATCTATTCTCTAAACTTTTGATATCGTTAGTATACGTACATACTTGTTTTTTAATAAAGAATTCGCCCTCGCTGCATAAAAAGTAATGTTCTTGATATTGAGGCATTTCTTCTCCTATTTTATTAACAAAAGTAGAAGTTGTGATTATTCCCGTTTTCCATGAAGTTTTACTATCTGTTTTTGGTAAGTCTGACATGCTTACTTCTTTTTGATTTGTGCATGCGTTTAAAGTACAATAAATTGAGATAAAAAATACTATTGTTTTGATTTTTGAAAACATAGTTTGATTATTTAAAATTTAAACAAATTTAGCAAAAAATGCAATAAACTGGGATTATTTTGTAATTCGTATTGCAGAAATCTATAAATTGCATCAAATCATAAAAAAAGACAACTATGAAGAAATTATTTTTACTATTTTTTGGTATTTGTACAGTATTTCTCCTTAATGCACAAAATTTGCCTAATGTTGGTTTTGAGAATTGGGGAACAGAGTTTTTATATGAAGGACTCGATCAATGGAATAATTCAAATAGTCAGGGGTTACCTGATATGTTAGGAATTTCTAAATCTACAGATGCTTACACGGGTGAATATTCTGTAAAACTTCAGTCAACTTTAGACGGAGAAGATAGTGTTTTGAATTTTATTTATTTGGGTACAGTTACAGAAGGCCCATCTGGAGGAATTGCTTATACAGAAGAGTTTGATCAGGTAAAAGGCTTTTATAAATGTAATATGCCTGAAGAAGATTCTGCATCTATTTATACCATTAAATGGTATGGAAATACTCCTTCGGAGGTGATATCAAAAGTAGGAGGTGTTAATGAAACTTGGACAGAGTTTACCATTGATGTTGTCGGTGGGACTTGCGATTCTGTTTTTATTGGTTTTATATCTTCTGATGTAATGATTGAAACAAACATAGAATTTGATTCTTGGGTAATGTTTGATAGTATTTATTTTAATAATACTTTAGGTGACAATCCTTCTTTAATACCGAATAATGATATGGAAGATTGGGTTGATTATGAAGCTCTTGAATTAACTGATTGGTACACTGTTAATGGATTTGTATATTCTATGGGATTAGAATCTGTTTCTCAATCAGAAGATTCTTATTCTGGAACATACTCAGCTAGATTAGAAGCACATTTATTTTACGATCATATTATACCAGGTTATCTTTCTATTGGCGAGATAACTTTTGATGATGAAGACCCTATGCTAGGCGTAGCATATGAATATCAACCTACTTATCTTACTGGATATTATAAATATATGCCAGAAGGTGAAGATAATGCTTTTATTATGCTTGAAATGCGCGCTTCTGATGCTATAGTTGGTGGAAACTCACAATCTCTTGCTGCTGTTTCTGAATGGACATATTTTGAAATGCCTATTAATTGTGGTGGTGTCCCAGATGAGATGGAATTGATATTTCATACAGGATCAAATGCAAATTCGGTTCTTTTTCTAGATGAAGTGAATTTTGAATTTAGTTTTTCTGTTGAAAATGTTAAATCTGATGAGATCAGTATTTATCCAAATCCGGCTTCAGATTATATATTTGTATCTCGTGATGAAAATAGCGGGGGAAGTGTTAATGTTTTTGATTTACAGGGACGACTTGTGATAACATCTGAACTTAATGACACTGCATCTAAAATAGATATATCTGAGCTTGATAGTGGACTTTATTTTGTAAGTACTGACGGGAATTCCAACAGACTAGTCAAACTAATAGTTAAATAGAACGATTTATTCTGAATAAAACATTTTGTAA
>CAZUQY010000207.1:0-5827 GCA_964622935.1 uncultured Bacteroidales bacterium
CATCAATATATTCCTCTTTAGTAATACGTCCTTGTGTTGGTTTTTGAGGCATGATATCAGCAATTACTGGTTCAGCAGAATATGCTTCATAAGTTTTGTTCTCGGCTAGATTTACTACTTCAATCATTTCTTTTTCTGTTGGTAATTTTGCTCCTTCGGGTCCAGAAACCGTAATTACACGGTTGTTTTTATGTATCAATTGAGCTAAAACCTTATTTACATCTTCGATACTTATTAAATCAATGTATTTTTTATTCAATCTTAATCTTTCTTCATTAGATAATAATACGGAATTATCTGTAAAGGAGTATTTTGTGGAATAGCATATCCAACGACTTTCTCTAGTATCTTTTTCGAGAACTTGGCGTTCAGAATTTCTAATAATAGTTTCTTTACTTTGTTTTAGCTCTTCATCGGTAAACCCTAATTGATTTGCTCGAAACATTTCTTCGAGAATAAGTGTAATTGCTTCAAATATTGTTGACTCTTTAGGATTACAATATGCAATTAAGCTGCTTTTTTCGGGTTTAATATTACTGAAATAGACCGACCCGTAAGACATTGGATTCGATTCATTTCTATTGCGTTAGTCAATTCGTTTACTGAGCATTGAAAAACAGAGATTTCTAATTAATCCTTCATGATATTCTGCTTCTGTTAATGATGGTTTTTGGGGTTCTTGTTTAAAATACATTTTAACACTTACTCTTGTTGCCTCCTTATCAGTATTACTTGTAAACAAGGTTTCTTTGTGATCAGGAATATTCTGAATCTCTCTTTTAGGAGCATCATTTGGAGTTTCTAAATCACCAAAGGGTTCTTCAATTTTTTTAACTATTTCATCAACATCAATGTCGCCAACAACAATTATAGCCTGTAAATCAGGACGATACCATGTGTTGTAAAAATCACGTAATCGTTGTGGTGAGACATTGTCTATTATATCAATATCTCCAATAACATTATGAACAGCATATTTTGAATCTTTATAAATATAGGTATTTTCGATATCTGTTATTCTTGACCATGATGAATTTCGTGCTCTCCATTCTTCGTGTATAACGCCGCGTTCTTTATCAACTTCTTCGTCAAGATAGGAAACCTGACTTGCCCAATCGTAAAGTATAAGCAAAGCAGTATCTATTTGTGCTTTTTCATCAACAGGAACTTCGTTTAAAGTATAAACAGTTTCGTTATAATTTGTCCAAGCATTTATTCCAGGACCAAATTCCATTCCTATACTTTGAGATAATCCAGTAATGCTTTATCAGGAAAGTTTTTCGTTCCATTAAATCCCATATGTTCGCAAAAATGAGCTAATCCATTTTGATCAGCTTCTTCTTGCATAGAACCAGCTTTAACAACCAACCAAAACTCTGCACGATTTTCGGGTTTCTCGTTATGCGAAACGTAATAAGTAAGACCGTTGTCAAGTTTTCCAACTCGAAAATCTGGGTCGAAATTTAGTTTTTCGTTGTTTTGCTGAGCAAAAACACTGGTGCATATTAATAATGCAATTGTAGTAAAAAATGAGGCAGTTTTCATATGTCAAAGTTTTTAGTAAGAAATAAGATAGTTTCACAAGGCTTCTAATAAATAACATTACAAAACTATAAGATATTGCATAAAATTGAAATAAAAGATATTTTACTAAACGAATGGTAGTGGAGTGAAATGAATGTGTAGATTAGTGAAATGAATGATTCTTCCGAAATTAAATAAACACTAAACAATGCAAAATACAAGAACAACAATTTATTAAGACTTCATGGTGGGGAAACTATTACAAATTTTTAAAAAATGGTTAAGTTATATTTTAACAGTTAAGCTAGAATTATTTTTTTATTTTTATTTTTTTATTGTTTACTTCATAAATTGTTGTTCTTGCATTTTTTGGTTCGTAAGCTTTAAATTTTATTTCTTCATTATTCAAGATAGAATCAATGCTGTCTCCTGACATATTTTCGCTTGTTTTAATGACGAATTCGGTGGAATTTACTTTGAAGAAATATGCTATAACTGAATCATTTATTGTAACTGGTATTGTTATTTGAGGTTTACCTTTAAAAGAATATTCTTTTCTTGTTTCTTTAATTTGCTTTTCTGTTGCACAGTTAAATGCTGAGCATGCTGTTGTAAATAAGAACCCGTATGTTAATATTTTTTTGAGCGTTTTTTGGTTCATTTTTTTTTGTATAATAATTAAAAGCTTTACCATTGCTGTTTAGTCTCTCCTTTTTGATTTTCTTGTCACAAAACGCATAGTATGTTAGTATTAGTTCCCATCAACCAAATACCAATCCACCCACGCATCCATTTGCCTGATCGAATTTGGCCTGAGAATTATTTCAAGATTTTTATCAAGAAGGTAAATTGTTGGTGTGGCAAACACATGATAGTCTTTTACTGTTTTAGTATCCCACTTTTTGTAATCACATATACTTATAAATGGGAAATCCTTTGCAAAATTCTTAAAATTTACAGCTTTCTCATCTAAAGAAACAAAAACAACTTCTACATCGTGAGATTTCCATTTGGAATACACATTTGCAATTTGTAAAAGTTCTGTAGAACAAGCAGGACACCAACTTGCTCCAAAAACAACTACAATGTATTCACTGTTTATGTCTGATAATTTTTTTAATTGTGTATTATTGGGATCTAACAAATCTCCACTAAATACAAAATCTGGAGCTGTATTCCCAACTTTCATCGTACGATAGCTTTCTAACTGGGAGGCAAAGTCGTTGTTAATTGTACATGATTGTTCGTTTAATAGCTTTATTGCTAAATATTCTGATGATCCCAAAAGGCTACGGCTTTCTAAAAATTTAAAAAGGTATTCTATGATTTCATTAAGTTTCTTCTCATCTGCAAGCAGGTTTTCTATCATATAATCAATGGAAATATTCATTTCTATGTATACAGAGTCTAAGGAACGCCCACTGTTTTCGATTAACCAAAAATGACTGTCAATTACATCGGAAAGCAAACCACTTTTGTACAATTTAGTGTCGGTATAATCCATATTACGAAAAGCACTAATTGTTGCAGGGATTTCTTCAGTTCTGTATTGCGCAATTGTTGGAACAGAACTTACCAATTTACGAAGTGGTAAATAGTAACTAACATAAGAGTTTTTAGGTAAATTTGTTAGAAACAAACTATCTTCTGTACGTATTTTTTGTTTCCCACTATTTATTGCTTTCTGGCGAGTATCTTTGCTAAAGAAGAAAGAGTCCTCAGAATTGGTTCTTCCCATATAATCCCATATAGATAGTTGTCTTTCTCTATGAGGGTGTTCTATTGCATATTGCTCAAATAACTTATTCTCACTACCTTTTAGAATCTCGATAGATGCTACATTTGTAAAATTATTACCTTTCAATAATATGCCATTATCCTCAAGTATTATTATAAACGAGGAGTTATTCTCTGCTAAAAGATAACACATCCCTAAATCGTTTATGCTATAACTCAAATTAAATAATCCATTCTCATTGGCTTTTGTGCTGTCTATAGTGTAAGTATCGAAACCATTAAAGCAAATAAGTTTTATTTGTTGATTGGCATGCTCAGGAAAAATTCCATTAATGGTGTTTTGGGATAATCCGAGGATGCTTAAAAGGACAAATCCAAATAGTAGTATTATTTTCATGCTTGCAAAGTTAAAACAATTTTATTGTTTGCCCGCACCGCACCTAATCCTTAAGGCAACGCACAGAGTATCCGTTCGCCCGGTTGTTGCTGTACATGTAGACATTGCTACTGTAGAAGTTCAGGTCCCGCGAGCGGTTACCATCAACGGTACTTAACCAATAGTGGCCGCTAGAACCCACATTGAGGAGCGAACCACTGCTGTAGCTACGGCTGCCTGCCACGGGCAATTTAAGCGACGAGGCAAAAGCTCCATCTGCATTATTGCTGCTCCAGCTTGTAAGTTCCGCTTCCCATTCGGCTTCGGTTGGTAACCTGTAACCACTTGGGCAAGGGTTATTGGTGCCATTTACACCCTGCCATAAATTGTCGTTTTGTGGGCTACGCCAGTCGTAAAGGCTGCTGTTGATAGTAATAAAATCGCTATGTCCTGGACTATCGGTGGTGCTTAGAGTTGTTGTTGTGCCTGATGTTCTGCTTTCGTGTTCATCGGCAGCACGTCCCCATTGGTATAAATCGCCATAAGCTGCGGCATCGGTGCTACTTGTGGCTACTTGTGATGCTCCGAGGTTTCTGTCCATCCAGATTTGTCCTGTTGTTGGATTTTGAACATCATTAGCTCCAGTACCTCCTGTAGTTACTGTAATATAATCAGTTTTGGTTTCTGTATCTAATCCATAACTGTTTGTTACAGTAAGTACTACGGTGTATATGCCGGCCGAGCTATATACATGTGTGGGATCTTCGCTAGTTGAAGTACTTCCATCTCCAAAGCCCCAGCTCCAACTTGTTGGTGTATTTGTTGATTGATCGGTAAAACTTACTGTTTCACCTTCTGTTATACTTGTTTGATTAGCTGTGAATGCTGCTACTGGTGCTGTACCTGCCTCTGTAACTGTAATGTAGTTTGTTTTTGTTTCTATATCTGAACCGTAACTATTTGTTACCGTTAACTCTACAGTGTATGTGCCTACAGAGCTATATACATGTGTGGGATCTTCGCTAGTTGAAGTACTTCCATCTCCAAAGCCCCAGCTCCAACTTGTTGGTGTATTTGTTGATTGATCGGTAAAACTTACTGTTTCACCTTCTGTTATACTTGTTTGATTAGCTGTGAATGCTGCTACTGGTGCTATACCTGCCTGGTTAACAATTATATAACCGGTTTTAGTCTCAGTGTCTGAACCAAAATCATTTGTAACGGTCAATACTACAGTGTAAGTACCATTTGAATTATAAGTATGACTTGGATTTTGACTTGTTGATGTTGAGCCATCGCCAAAACTCCAATTCCAACTTGTGGGTGAATTTACTGATTGATCAGTGAAACTTACTGTTTCTCCTTCTGTTATTGTTGTTTGATTAGCAGTAAAGGCTGCTATTGGTGCAGAACCTGCTTCAGATACTGTAATGTAATTCGTCTTTGTTTCTGTGTCTGAGCCGTAATCATTTTCAACACTTAACTCTATTGTGTATGTTCCAGCATTGTTATAAATATGTGAAGAATTTTGGTCTGTAGATGTTGTACCATCTCCAAAATCCCAGTTCCAAGCTATTGGGTCGCCTGTGGATTGATCAGTAAAGTTGATGTTTGTACCTGTTTCTACATTTGTTTGGTTTGCAGTAAAGGCTGCCCCAGGTTCTGCTCCTAGTACTACACTAATATTATCTGAGCTTTCTTCGCCATCTTCATCTATTGCGGTAGCTTTAATGGTATGTGAACCTTCGTTTGCATTAGTAGTATTCCACGTATAAGAAAACGGAAAGCTACTTGCAGAACCAACACCTGCATTGTCAATATAAAACCGCACTTCTTTTAAATTATCATCCGCATCATTTGCTTCAACAGAAATTGTTACCGTTTCTCCTTTTATTACCACAGCATTATCTGCTGGCGAGGTAATTTCACATGTTGGGGCTGTGTTTTTTTCGCAGCTGAATAGCACAAAGATTAGTGCCAATAGAATTATTGATTTTTGTGTTTTCATTATCTCTTAGTTAATATTTATTGCTAATTTTAGAACCAACCCTATAAAACTTGTAAATAACTAATTTCTCTCATTATTAGTGAAATATAAAATGAATAAATTATCTAACATGTTACGCTTTTTGAAAGAAAAATGCCTATTTCTTCAAAAATATACAAAATATACAAAATATACAAAATATA
>CAZUQY010000208.1:0-5826 GCA_964622935.1 uncultured Bacteroidales bacterium
CCCTTATCATCAGACAATAACTGGGATGATTCGAATTTAATTACTCAAAATATTCGCGTTTCAGGAGAATTCTTTCCGAGCCTAACTTTTAATAGTATTGTCAATGATGGTTTAAGGGTATTAACAAACAATGTTACAAATTTTGTTCATTGGGGAATCCCCGAACAATTGGAGGATGTTTTAAGATGGGAAAGGATTTTTACAAATCCAATATCAAAAACTGATATTAGTCTTTGCGTTATGATGTGTGGTACAGGAGAAAGGATGAAAACCATTTCAACCATCAATAAAGCTGGAATTGTTGTTTCTGATAAAATGAAAATGTACCAATATGTAATTTCTAGATTTGGCAGTAAAAATGTAAGTCTTATTGTAAATGATTTTGTAAAAGGAATTGCAAATGCTGGCGAAACAAAGATCAATATTAACAAACAAACAATATCTCAGACTGATAGTTTATGTAATGCAATCCCTTATATTAGGGACATGCAGCGTGTGATTTTTACTTCCAATGATTGTTTTGGACAAATTGATTATGAGGAATTGGATAGGTTGAACGAGGCTGATATTGTTCTCTTTGGCTTTAAACCATCATTGATGCAACAAAAACAAGATTCAGCACATACATATTTTGAATTTGATGGTAATAATGTGACAGAAATTCGCATTAAAGAAAAGTCTATTTCTGGATATGGATTGGCTGGAATGTTTTATGTCCCTGATGGTAATATCTTTAATCACTTAATTGGATTTGATATAGCAAGTAATCCGAGTTTGGATCATTTTGTAAAATATTTGCTTAGCATCGGTAAAATAATAAAATTTACACTCATTCAAGATTATGTTCATTTAGGTACACCTGAGGAGTTTAATGAGTTTTTTTTCTGGCAAAAATATTATGAAACATTTGTATAAAATATTTGTATTGTTTTTTATGCTTTCATTTTTTGTTTCTTGCAATCGTGAGGATAAAATGAAATTTACTTTGTCTAATTTCGATTCTGGAATTGTAGAAATAACAAATCATGGTAGAAAAACTGCCGATTTCACTATGCAGATTAATGGTAGAGATTTTAGCAAACCAGACACTTATGTTCATTATATTAAAACAGTGAATGAAGAATACGCAGGAGAACCACAATATATGAAAGTTTTTAGTTTTGTATGCAATTACACATGGCATGATAATCTTGTAACACGTCATAGCTGGGCTTATTCACCTTTTGTTTTAGTAAATTCACTCGGTGGTGGATTATGCGGATTCCGGTCCGCTTTATTGACAAACTTGCTTAGAGACATGAGCTTTGATGCAAGATCGTTGAGTTTAAACGGTCATGTTGTTACTGAGGTGTTTATAGGAGAAAAATGGATTTTGTTTGATCCTGATTTTGGTGTTTATTATTTTAATGAAAAAGGAGAAATTGCCTCGTATTCAGAAATTTGTGAGAACTCTTCTCTGATTACAGAGCCAATAAAACCTGTATTATTCGAGGATAATATTTATTTTAATCAAGCATATTCATTAGAAACAGCATTACTCTACACAAGTACTTTCGACAATTCTGAGTTCGATGTCAATTATGATCCATATCTTAAAAATCCTGATGTTGTATTTCATATTCCGGCTGGAGCTATTTTTACTTTTCCATTTAATAAGTCAGGGGCTACAAATTATTATGCTTATGGAGTGCTTAAACTCCCAAATGATTTTACAGGGAAATTGTCAATGCCTTTTGTTATTGCTGGGATTTCTGGTGAGGGTGAAATTAAATATCTAAACAGATTGTATAATATTCATGAATTTGATGGCAACTCAGTAATTAGCAAAAGTGAAATTTTTTCGTTCGAAATAGAAATTGTTAAAAATAAAGGAAATGTAAGAGTTTATTATTATGTCAACCCTTATATTTACTCATTTCCACCAAAATGTGAAATTTCGATCAAAGGACATAATTTGAGTGATTTAAAGATTAAATTCATTGATGATCAAAGTATGAAATTGGCATTGCCAAATCAGAAGGATTTTCTATATCAAAAAATTGAAGGAATTTATTTAGACGTTCTGGATACTATCGCAAAAAGTACAGAGGAGGTTAATTATGGAGACTTTGAATTGTTTTTTATTACTTTAATAGAAACATTTGAGAATGATTCAACCCTGAATGAGATAATTGATTTTAATGGAGTGTACTTGGATTATGAAAGTCTAATGATAGAATTTAAAAAAGAACCGAATAAGGACTATTCGGTTTATTATTCAGCCGATTATGCAGTGCCAGCGCTGAGAAATATATTAATATACAGGTATAAGAAGGAGACGAATTTTTGAAAAAGCCAGATTATAATATAGATCTTCCTAACAATGTCAGAAACATTGTTGGTATGTGCTCAGAGAATGAACGGAAATTCCTTATGCATTATGCAAGTAACGTATATTCAGGAGAAGGCAAAATTGTTGATTGCGGATGTTGGTTAGGCGCTACCACAATTGCGCTTGCATGTGGATTGCTTTTTAATCAGAACAAAAAAAATACATCAAAGCCAGTTTTTGCCTACGATCGTTTTTTATGGGACGATTCCTTGGAAAAGCAAGTATTGGGGACAAAATATGAAGCAAAACTAAAGGAAAAAGAAAGTTTTAAGGAACTTTTTGAGGAGAATGTGAAAGAGTATTTGGCTCTGATTGAAGTTAGAACAGATATCGTAAAATCTGGCTGGCATGGCGAAGAAATTGAATTTTTACTTATTGATGTAATGAAAACTCCTGTAATTGCAAAATCAATAATACAGCAATTCTATCCATTTTTAATCCCTGGAGTATCAATGGTTTATCACCAGGATTTCGATCATTATCTGACTCCTTGGGTGCATATCCTTATATATTTACATAAGCCATACTTTAAGCATATTCATGATATTTATGGGAGGGGTGGTACTGTTTTTCTATCCAAAAAGCCTGTGCCTGAATCTATACTAGAGACTGATTTTATGAATGTTGATGAAGATGTGGCAGACAATTCTTTTAAGTACTGTATTTCAATTGCCTCAGTGTCTAAGCGTAATGGGATAGCTGCTGCACATGTGATGTATTATGTTTATCAAGGGAAACCTGAAAAAGCATTTAGACTTTGGACTGATTATCTGTGGCGAAATTTTGAGCTAACGTCAGATTTTATTTCGGTTAAAAAAATGATTGACAAATCTGGTTTTTACAAATGATAAAATTCTCAATCATATTACCCTGCTACAATGAGTCAGAAAATATTGTAGAAATTCTTGAGCGTTTTGGGTCAATTATTAACAATTTTGATACTGAATTGATTGTAGTAAATAATGGATCTGAAGATGACACTGCATTTATTCTTGAAAATAATATTTGTAAATATAAATTTGCTCGCACTGTTGATATTCCTGTAAACATAGGGTATGGCTTTGGCATAATGAATGGGCTAAGAGAAGCCCAGGGAAATTGGGTAGGATGGTCTCATGCAGATTTGCAAACCGATCCAGCTGATGTTGTTAAAGCAATAAATATTTGTCGAAACTATACAGAGTACTTATTTGTAAAGGGGGAACGAAGTGGCCGTAGCACTTTTGCTCGATTATTTAGTAAAAGTATGGAAGTCTTTGTGCGAATAATACTTAATAAAAAACTTACGGAGATCAATGCTCAACCAAATTTTTTTAATGCTAAGCTATTAGATTTTACCAATTGTCCACCAAATCATTGGGGATTGGATTTGTATTTTTACTACATTGCCCAAAAAGCAGATTTCAGCTTTGAAAGAATTCCCGTTTTGTTCCCTGATAGAAAAGCTGGAGTTTCTAAGTGGAATAGTGGTTTTTTTTCAAGAATTAAGTTTTCTGTAAAAATGTTAATGTATTGCTTCGAAATGAAAAAAAATGAAAATAATAAATCATAGAATAAATACGATTGCGGAACTAAAAAAAATATCATTTGAAAATGGTATAGAAATAGATGTTCGTGATTTTGGGCTTGATATAGTTTTAGCTCACGATCCTTTTAAAGGAGGAGAATTATTAGAAGAATTTATAAAGCATTATAATCTTTCTACCTTAATTATTAACACCAAAAGTGAGGGGGTTGAGTTTAAAATAATTGAACTTCTAGAAAAATATAATATTAAAGATTTCTTTTTTCTTGATAGTTCATTTGCAATCATTAATGAGTTTATAGCCAAAGGGAATAAAAAATTTGCAGTAAGATTATCTGAAAAAGAAAGTATTGAAACAGTTCGCAATTTCAAAGGTTTAGCAGAGTGGGTTTGGGTTGATTGTTTTACAAAAAACCCTTTAACAATTGAAAGCTTTACTGAGATAAAAGAAATGGGTTTTAAAATATGCATTGTTTCACCGGATTTAGTTGGAAGACCAAATGAAATTGAAACATATGTAAAATATTTTGAAGAAAATAATCTGAAGCCGGATGCAGTCTGTGTTAAGAGAGTAAATGAGGAGAGGTGGCTTCGAGAGTCTCAGCCACCAAAATTTCGATAGCCTCAGACACCCTGTAGCCGAGAACCTTAGTCTAGATGTTGATTTTAATAATATTAGGAGTAATTTATTTACAGAGCAAGGTGAAAATAATAACAAAGAATAATTTTTAAATTCTGCAAAAATTAATACTCTAATCTTCGTTGTTTAAGGCTTTCGAAGCCACCGATTCCCAAATACTCCAGTCTTTATTTCCCCACTCGTGGTAGATATGCAACAGGTTGGGAGAGAAGGTAGTTTTAAATCCATTGCGTGTGTAGCCTTTATTTTTATTCCACGCAATGTCATTATTAGCAAATTCAGTTATCCAATTGAACTCTTGTGGAATGTTTGGCTGGTTTTGCAAGCCGAATTTCCAAACTGTAAGAATGAGAGTACCTTGATCCCGGGTCTTTGTGTATGGATTAGAAAATTCTTTAATAGTATTCTCATGCCAATATTTTAAGAAATCTGCAGATGAATCGTCAAATAAAAAGACTCCTCCATTCCAATGTTGCCAGTCACATGGGATTTTTACACCATACTCTTTTTTTAAATATTTATTAAGATGATCGCATACTGGTGCTTTAAATTCAAATTTCTTTCCGTCTTTTGTCTCCCATGAATTATCTTCTTTATTAAATTTTATACCCGAAGTACCCCATAATCTTTTTTCATAATACGGATAATCAAACAAAATAATTTCGTTATCACTATTATACCAGCATTTGTTGTTTTTCTGAAATCTGTAGTTGTGAAAATAAAAGGATTTTACAGGAAGCAGATATCTTTGAATTAAATATTTTGTATTTTCTAAAAGATACCTAAAAGGGAAGCTGCGATATTTCACAAAAATTGACAAAAGTTCTTCTGTCTGTTTTTTTATGTGTGAATACGTAAGATTAATCTTTCCAAATAATTCGGAGAGTTTGTCATTGAAAATGTCTTCTTCTTTAAGGTTTTCTTCCACGCAGTTGCAATTCATTGCATGTGGTGAGAACTCATTCATTACACAATGATCGGCTGCAAATGAAATAGGTGAGATGTAATAATCAAAGATTTTGTCTACTTCAGAATTTATAGCTACTATGTCACCATCAAGATAACAGTAATTATGACCTTTTTCAAGATATTTAAAAATCCCTGTTTTTATGTAAATGCTTGCCTGATGATTATTGAATGCAACAGGTGTTTCTACTTCAAAAATATTACTGTGTTCTATTTTTATTTCATTCCGTTTCCCATCTGTAATAACGATAATTTCGTTTTTTGAGTACTGACGTAAAAACTTTAACGAAAAGTTTAACTCTTCGATGTGTTCCTTTCCTCCAC
>CAZUQY010000209.1:0-1306 GCA_964622935.1 uncultured Bacteroidales bacterium
TAGATTATAGTGGAGGATTAACACCACCTTTAAATGGCTCTTCAACTGTTTCTTGTCCTGCAAATGCAACAGATCCAGGGGCACCAGCAAACATTACAGATGCATGTGGACAAATAGTTGTCCCGGTTTTGATTGGCTCGACAGATGTTCCAAATCCGGTAAGCTGTGATGGGACAAGAGTTTGGACCTATAGATACACCGCATGTGATGGCATAACCACCGTAGATTGGACTTATACTTATATTATAGATTATAGTGGAGGATTAACACCACCTTTAAATGGCTCTTCAACTGTTTCTTGCCCTGTAAATGCCATAGATCCAGGTCCTCCAGCAAATATTACTGATGTATGTGGACAAACAGTTGTTCCAGTATTAATAGGTTCTACTGAAACGCCGAATCCGGTTACATGCGATGGGATTATTGTATGGACTTATCGTTATACAGCATGCGATGGCACAACCACCGCAGATTGGACTTATACATATACAGTAAGTCCTTCAGGAACATTAACACCACCTTCAAATACCGCATCTACTGTTTCTTGTCTTGGAAATGCAACAGATCCAGGGGCACCAGCAAACATTACAGATGCATGTGGACGAATAGTTGTCTCAGTTTTGATAGGATCGACAGATGTTCCAAATCCGATAACATGTGAAGGGACAAGAGTTTGGACTTATAGATATACTGCATGTGATGGCACAACCACCGCAGATTGGACTTATACTTATACTGTAGATTATTCTGGAGGGTTAACTCTTCCTACAAATGGTGCATCTACGGTTAATTGTCCTGCAAATGCAGTTGACCCTGGTGCTCCTGCAAATATTACCGATGTATGTGGACGAATCGTTGTTCCTGTTTTAATCGGATCTTCAGATGTTCCCAATCCTGTATCTTGTGAAGGGACTAGAGTTTGGACATATAGATACACCGATTGTGATGGAACAACAACTGCCGATTGGACCTATACATACACGGTTGATTATTCTGGTGGATTGACCCCACCTGCAAATGGGTCATCAACAGTTTCTTGCCCTGTAGCAGCAGTTGATCCTGGCGCACCAGCAAATATTGTAGATGCATGTGGACGAACAGTAGTTCCAGTTTTAATTGGTTCTGTAGATCTCCCAAGTCCTGTGACCTGTGAAGGGACAAGAGTTTGGACATATAGATATACCGATTGTGACGGAACAACAACCGTCGATTGGACTTATACATATACAATAGATATACCTGATTTTACTTCACCAGTAGATGATGGCATTACCGTAAACTGTCCAGCAGACGGATTAATAGCACC
>CAZUQY010000209.1:1406-5823 GCA_964622935.1 uncultured Bacteroidales bacterium
GCATTACAGTAAACTGTCCAGCAGATGCATTAATAGCTCCGACTATTCCGATAGTCCAAGATGCTTGTGGTAATAATATTTCCCCAACTCTGGTAAGTACAGTAGATACTCCTGATCCATTAACATGTGAAGGTAGCAGAGTTTACACATATGAGTATGAAGATTGTTCTGGTTTAGTAATTCATTGGATTTATACGTACACAATTGACATAACAACAGATCCTATTGTACCATCTGATGAAAGTTCAACAGTAGAATGTCTGTCAGATGCAGTCCCTCCGATATTACCAATAATAACAAATCAATGTGGCAGTATTATTACACCTATTCTGGAATCTACAGTAAACACACCAGACCCATTTACTTGTGAAGGGTCTAGAGCATACAATTATTCATACACCGATTGTTCAGGTTTAGTTTCATATTGGACATATACTTATACTATAGATTTGATAAGTTCACCCATTGTCCCTGTAGATGGTTTATCAATTGTTGCATGTGAGACAGAAGCTTCTCTTCCTCTAACTCCATTAGTTGTGGACGAATGTGGAAATTCATTGACAGCAGTATTAGAAAATGTTGTAGATAGTCCAAATCCTCTAATTTGTGCTGGCACAAGAACTTATAATTATTCATATACTGCATGTAGTGGAAATGTTAGTTATTGGTCCTATGTATATAACGTTGAGGATCCTGTTATTGAAGTGAATTGCCCATCTGATCAAATTGCAAATGCAACTCCTGAGGAATTATATTCAATTCCTGAATTGGCTGTAACAAATAATTGTGGAGGAGGTTTTACTGTAAGTTGGGATATAACTGGAGTAACTATACGTTCCGGAATAGGCACAGATGCAAGTGGATTGTTTAATGTTGGCTTATCTGAGATATTATGGATTATAACTGACCAATGTGGAAACATCTATAACTGCACTACCGTGGTTGAAATATTATTACCTGAGGTTATATGTCCATCAAACGCTCATTATTGTATTAATTCCGGACAACAATTGATTACAAATACTGGTGAAACTCCACTTGGAGGAGATTTTAGTGGTTTTGGTGTGGTTGAAAATGCTGGGCAGTTTTATTTTAATCCTGAAGATGGAGAGGGAACGCATACAATTACTTATACATGGATGAATGTCAATGGATATGAAGGAACTTGTGAGTATGAAATTACAGTTCATCCATTGCCAGAGTTCGATGCCTTAGTTGTAAATAATCCTTCATGTTTTGGATTTTCGGATGGTTCGGTTGAATTAACAATGAATGTTGGTACACCTGATTACTCAATAGCTTGGATTGGAGGCAATGATATTACTGATTCTAATTCATACACGATAAATGGATTGGGTTCTGGAACACAAACAATTTCTGTTACAGATATCTTTGGCTGTGAGTTTATTGAGGAAATAGAGCTGATTGATCCTCCAGTGTTATCTGCAACAATTGAAATTACATCTGACTATAATGGGCAAGATATTTCTTGTAATTCAGAAGGTGATGGTTCTGCAATTGCAAACCCTGTTGGTGGGACATCTCCATATTATTATCAGTGGAGTTTGTCAGCAGGCAATCAGTCTACACAGGAAGCTATTGGGCTTCCAGTAGGAACGCATACAGTTATAGTATCTGATGAGAACAGTTGTGAAGCAACTTTGGAAGTAACACTGACCGAGCCTGATCAGATGACTTTGATTATAGACATTAATAATATGGTATCTTGTAATAGCTTGAATGATGGCAGCGTAACTGCAACTTGTTCTGGTGGTACTCCTTTGTATGATTATCAATGGGATGATTCAGACAATACTAATAGTAGGTATGCGAACAACTTGCCTGTAGGCTCTTGGACTTGTGTTGCAACTGATATGAATTCATGTACAATTAGTAATATTGTCAATATAACTGAACCAGATGAATTGACAATAGCTGTTGATATAACTGACGTTAGATGTTACGGTGAATCTAATGGTTCAGCTTTTATTAATGTTAGTGGAGGGACTCCAGATTACAGTTATCTTTGGAATGACTCAAATAACTCAACAGGTGTAGGACTTTTAAGTCTTACTGCCGGTTTATATACGGTTGAGGTTACTGATGCAAATAATTGTCAAATAATTGAAAATGTTGAAATAGATCAACCAGAACAGTTTTTTGCTTCTTGTAATGCTATTCCAATTGTTTGTGAAGTAACTCTTGGATCTGCTATTGTTACTCCTTCAGGAGGTAATGGAGAATATACATATCAATGGTCCAATGGAGGTACTACTAATCAAATTGGAGGTTTAATCAGCGACTGTTATCAAGTAACAGTAACAGATCAATTAGGATGTGCAATAGAGGATTCTACTTGTGTTAATGTTCAAGGAGTAATTAATCTTAGTATTATTGAGGACAATCCAATATCATGTTATGGTGAAATTGATGGTGTATTGATTGTAGATGCTCCTTTAGCTGCTGATCCAGTTGATTACCTATGGTCAAATGATGATACTACTACTATTGTTTTTGATGTTGGAGCAGGTTTCTATTATGTTACAGCAACTGACAATTGGGGTTGTACAGGATATCAATCTCATAACTTTGAGCAACCAAATCAAATATTCTTATCATTTTCATCTACCCCTGTACTTTGCTTTGGAGGTCATGATGGTAGTGCAGTAGTGATTGCTACTGGCGGTGTTAGTCCTTTAGAATACTTTTGGTCTACCTCAGATACAACTCAAGTCATTGACGAGCTAACATCAGGAGATTATTTCATTACGGTAACAGATTTTCTTGGATGTACTGAACAAGGAGATGTTATAGTTCAGGGGCCAGAGAATAAGTTAGACTTAAGTTTGAGTGTTAAAGATGTGTCATGTTTCGGTGAAAGTGATGGTAATATCAATTCTCAAGCAATAGGAGGAACTCCTCCATATGTTTATTATTGGGAGTTTGGAGAATATTCATCAAATAGCACTAATTTACAAGATTTATTTGCTGAAGATTTTCATCTTTTGGTCACGGATGCAAATGATTGTGTTTTTGATACAGTTGTCACAGTAAGCGAGCCGGCATCTATCAATTCAGGATATAGTTTTGGCAATCCTTCATGTATTGGTAATAATGATGGTTATATTGAATTGGTCGTAGTCGGAGGTACAGCTCCATATATTTATAGCTGGAATGGAGGCGAGTCACCTGTTGAGTATTTAAATGGTCTAATGCAGGGTATTTATGATGTGACAATAACAGACTATAATGATTGTGAATATGAATTACAACCAGTAAGTCTAGTAGATGTTGATGAGGATTGTATAAGGATTCCAAATGCATTTACACCAAATGGTGATGGAATTAATGACACTTGGATAATAGAAAATATTTATATGTATCCAGAGGCATATATTAATGTCTTTAATCGATGGGGACAGCAAATCTTTGAAGCAAAAGGCTCTGATGGTCCTTGGGATGGAACTTATAGTGGAAAGTTTGTGTCAACAGGGACATATCTTTATGTAATCTATCTGTACGACGGGTCTAGTGCAAGAAAAGGAATCATAACGCTAGTTCATTAGCATTCTAAAAGATTTGGAAATGCATATAGCTTCCTCTTTTTCATTTCATTTGTATTTAACAAATATTCTTTATCTTTGCGAGCAAAGATTATGAATTTTAGCATTTCGCATAGAGATACCTTATCCAAAGCTCGTAGCGGGGAGATAAAGACAGATCATGGTGTTATTGAGACACCTGTATTTATGCCTGTTGGTACTGCTGGTACTGTAAAAGCTGTTCATATCCCTGAATTAAAATCTGAGATTGATGCAAAGATTATTTTGGGGAATACTTATCATTTATATCTTAGACCAGGAGTAGATATAATCCATAGAGCTGGGGGATTACATAAGTTTAACGGATGGGATAGACCTATATTAACAGATAGTGGTGGGTTTCAGGTTTTTTCATTATCTGCTAATAGAAAACTAACCGAGGAAGGGGCTATTTTTAAAAGTCATATTGATGGATCAAAACATATTTTTACTCCTGAAAAGGTTGTTGATATTCAACGTAAATTAGGTTCAGACATAATGATGGCTTTTGATGAATGTACTCCTTATCCATGCGACCATACATATGCATCAAAATCTCTTGAATTGACAAATAAATGGTTGCTTAGAGGATGGAATCACTTTAATATTTCGAGTAATCTATTTGGTCATTCTCAAGCGTTTTTTCCTATTGTACAAGGATCAGTTTATGAGGACTTAAGGAAAGATTCTGCAAAATTTGTTGCTGATATTGGTGCTGAGGGAAACGCAATAGGTGGCTTGTCTGTTGGTGAGCCTACCCAAATGATGTATGATATGATTGAGGTGGTTAATGAAATTTTGCCAGCAGATAAACCAAGATATTTAATGGGAGTAGG
>CAZUQY010000210.1:0-1023 GCA_964622935.1 uncultured Bacteroidales bacterium
TCAGGGTACGTCATTTCATATTACTTATGAATGGAATTCGGATCTGGCAGAAGAAATAGACAGTCTTTTGCTTAATTTTAATAAATCCTTATCTAATTATGACCCGCAATCTGTAATTTCACGCATTAATTACAATGAATCGGATGAAACTGATGCATTAGTGGAAGAAATGTTTCAAACTTCAGCAATGGTTTTTAAAGAGACCGATGGAGCATTTGATATTACTGTTGCTCCAATTGTCAATGCATGGGGATTTGGATGGATGAAAAATGATTCGAATTCATTACCTAATTCTAATCAAATTGATTCTTTGTTAGAGTTTGTTGGAATGGATAAAATAAAGATTGAAAACTCAAAAATAATCAAGGAAAATCCAAATACAATGTTTGTTACTAATGCAATTGCCCAAGGTTTATCTGTTGATTATGTCTCAAACTACTTTTTTAAACTTGGGATAGCGAATTTCTTAGTAGAGATAGGTGGAGAAATTTATTGCTTTGGTGTAAATAATAGAGGAGAGCCATGGAGAATTGGAATTGATAAACCAATAGAAGGTTCCAGTTACGAGGATCGTGAAAATCAAATTATCATTAATCTTTCGGGCAAAGCAATTGCAACTTCTGGGAATTATAGAAAATTTATCGAGAATAATGGTAAAAAACTAGGACATTCAATTGATCCACGGACGGGATATCCGGAAGAAAATAATTTATTAAGTGTGTCTGTGATATGTGATAATTGCATGGATAGTGATGCTTTTGCAACCGGATTTATGGTTTGCGGATTGGATAAATCTTTAGAAATAGTTGAGAGAATCGAAAACCTCGATGCATATTTTATCTATATAGATAAGGATAATATAACAAAATCTAAATGGACATCTGGGTTTGATAAACAGATTTCGGAATAAGGATATTCTTTTTTTTAACTCATTAGATTATAACTTAATTGATGCAAAATATCTTATTATTTATCACAAATCATAATCATTGATTTTTTTTTAATAATCATGCTAAATAATAT
>CAZUQY010000210.1:1033-5775 GCA_964622935.1 uncultured Bacteroidales bacterium
ACTTTGACTGTTTTTAACATAAATATGAGTACATGGACAGCCTGAGCAGAGCGATGAAAATATTACTAAATGAGCCAAATAAATATGAACACGATATAAGTCTTTATTGTGAGATACTATCATATTTACCTTTCTTTGAAGATGCAACAGAAACTGATTATATCGTTTATCACGACGATCATAGTTTTGAATATACGCCTCAATTATATTCTTTCATTAAAGCTCTTTTTGACTCCAAAATGGTTGAAGATGTTAGTGTTATGACGGAATTTCTTAAACAATATAAATCGCAAAATGCATACAAGTTATGGATTAAGGATATGAATGTAATTTTAAGTAATGAAAAATATCAGAACTCAATAAATATTAGTTTTATAAAAAAAGCCGTTTTTTCAATGATAAAATTAGAGAAAATAATGCCGGGTAGTTGGGGTATTGATGTAGAAACTGGCAATTGGTTAAAATTATTAAGACGCTTAAACTCAATTTTGCCTGAGGTGTATCAATGCAGAAAGCAAGACTTAAATTAATGCATTTTTCATTTTTAAATTAGATCCGTTAAATCAAACATTTGACATCTTTATAGATTCTACAGTATCTGTCAAACATAATTAATTCTACTTCTTCTCTTTGTTCTGTCGCAATTAATTTTAGCATTTATAAATTTTAAGTATGATTTTTGTTTACTTTGTAAAAAAATGCAATTATGAGAAAAATTATTATTGTGGTCATTATATCTTTTTTGTCAATAAGTATATTTGCTCAGACATTTGATAAAGGAGAATTTGAAAAACCTATACCCGGATTTTATTACAAGGTGATAATGCGCGATATTTTAGGGGATGATGATTTTTCAATTCCAGATTTTGGTGATACAGAATACTATAAAATGGATTTTGAACAGCGTATTTATCCTGTTCATATTGAAGACTACGAAACCGTTTATCATTCTTTACCTATATCTCAAGGTAATAGTGGGACATGTTGGGCTTATTCAGCAACTTCATTTATGGAGTCTGAAGCATATCGAATTAGTGGCGTTAAAGTTGATATCTCTGAGTTGTATACAGTTTATTGGGATTATGTTGAAAGAGCTCAAGAGTTTGTAAGAACAAAAGGTGAAACTTCTTTAGGTGAAGGGTCCGAAGCAAATGCTATCATACGTGTTATGAGAAACCATGGAATGATGCCTTTGGAATCGTATAATGGACTTAAAGATGGTCAAACTTACAATAATCATAGAGAACTATTTGAAGAAATGGAATCATACCTAAAGTCGGTTGAGTCAACAAGTGCTTGGGACGAAACTGTAGTTGTAAATAATATTAAAAAAATCCTTGATGAATATATTGGAACTCCTCTGGAGAAGTTCAAATATCAGGACAAAGTTTATACCCCTCAAACTTTCATGAAGGAGTCTTTGAAGTTAAATCCTGGAGAATATTTTAGTTTTATGTCAACAAAAGAATATCCTTATAATGAAAAACACGAACTAGTTGAAAATGATAATTGGTGGCATTCAAAAGATTACTACAATATTAGCCTTGATGATTATATAAAATTGCTTCAAGATGCAATAAGTGCTGGCTATTCGATTAGTCTATGTGGTGATGTTTCAGAGCCTGGATATGATAAAAATATTGAAGTGGGCGTTGTACCTAGTTTTGATATACCATCTGAATATATAAATGAAGATTCTCGACAATTAAGGTTAAGTAACGGAACTACAACTGATGATCATTGTATTCATATTGTTGGCTATCAAAAAACTAATGATGCTTATTGGTATTTGATTAAAGATAGTGGGAGTGGAGCATTTGATGGCAGAAATAAAGGTTATAGATTTTATCACGAAGATTACATTAAATTGAAAATGATGAACTATATGGTACATGTTGATGTTGCTAGACCGATTTTAGATAATATAATTAAAAAATGACAGAGAAATTTAAAGGTGAGTTGGAAAATGATAAAATTCCCGTATTAGAGGAGTTTTATTCTATTCAGGGAGAAGGATTTAATACCGGTAAGGCTGCATATTTTATTCGTACAGGTGGTTGTGACTTAGCTTGTCACTGGTGCGATTCCAAGGAAAGTTGGAACCCAGAAATCCATCAATTTGTTTCGATACAACAAATTATAGCAAGAGTAAAATCGACACCTGCTGATACTGTAGTTGTTACTGGCGGTGAGCCTTTGATGTACAATTTTGACCGTTTCTGTGAGTTGGCTCGGCAAAACAATCTAACTTTGATGATTGAAACTTGTGGAGCACACACATTTAGCGGAGATTGGGATTGGGTTTGTTTATCGCCTAAGAAACAAATGCCTCCTGATACTATTTATTTTGAAAAATTAAATGAATTAAAAATTATAATTTATGAAGAGTCTGACTTTGCTTGGGCTGAAGAATGTGCAAATAAAGTAAGTAAGAAGTGCGTTCTATTTCTACAACCCGAATGGAGTCAATTTGAGAAAATAGGAAAAACACTTGTTGAATATGTAAAAAATAATCCTAAATGGAATATTTCTATTCAAACACATAAATTTTTAAAAATTCCGTAATTATGGGAAAACTCAAATACATTTTTATCGTTTTGACTATGCTAGCTGCCATTGCATGTCAAGCTCAGCATGATACATCATATACTAAGAATAAATCGGCAATTAAAAGCTTTAATAAAGCAATCGAATATATGGAGAGAGGTCAAAAAAATTATGCAATTACAGAAGTAAGTAAAGCAATAAATAAAGACCCGGGCTTTCTAGAAGCGTATTTGTTGAGAGCTGAGATATACGATTTCTGGGGTGAACCTGCCGAAGCTTTTGAAAACTATGCAAAAGTTTTTGAGATTGATCCTGAATATGACCCTGGCTTAAGTTTTAAACTTGCGATAAACTCATATAGAATAGGGAAATATAATGAAGCTAAAACATATATCGATGTATTTTATGCAAATGCAGATACTGAGAAATATAAAAAATACGACACTGAACGTTTAAAAAGATATATTTATTTTGCTGATTTTGCATATAACAATCCTGTTGCTTTTGAGCCGGTAAGTGTTGGGAAAGGTGTTAATACAGAATTCGACGAATATTGGCCTTCACTGTCTGTCGATGAAAATGTCTTGGTTTTTACACGACAAATTCCAATTAATCCTGACAGACCTTCACGCAATCCTGAGAGTATGCAGGAAGACTTGTTCGTTTCATTTAGAAACCCTGAAACAGGTAAGTATGACCAAGCAATTCCAATGCCGGGAAATGTTAATACTAAGCTTAATGAAGGTGCCCAATGTATTTCAGCTGACGGAAAGACGGTTGTTATTACAGCATGTAATCGTCCTGGTGGAGTAGGTTCATGTGATTTGTATATTATGTTCTTAAAAAACGGCAAATGGACTGAACCTGAAAATTTATTTACTGTTAATTCTGTATCTTGGGATAGCAATCCTTCGTTATCTGCTGATGGTAGAACATTGTATTTTTCTAGTGGACGCACCGGAGGTTTTGGTAAAACCGACCTTTGGAAAGCAAAAATTGATAAATATGGAGAGGCTAAAAATCCACCGGTGAATCTTGGGGATTCTATTAATACCGAATTCGAAGAGCTATCACCTTTTATTCATCCAGATGGAAAGACACTTTATTTTGCATCTAACGGATTCCCAGGTATGGGAGATTTTGACCTCTATTATTCTCGTAAAAACCAGGATGGTGTATGGGGAAATCCTGTTAATGTTGGATATCCAATAAATACAAATGGAGAAGAACGTAGCTTGATTGTTAATGCGAAAGGTGATATTGCAATGTTTGCGTCATCAGGTGGTAAACGCGATCTTGATATATATTACTTCGAAATACCAGAAGAGGTAAAGCCTGTAACTGTAACTTATGTCAAAGGATATGTTTATGATATTAAAACAAATGATAGATTAGAAGCTCAGTGCGAAATGTTAGATATTGAAACAGGTGAAATCCTTGTAAATATGACTTCTGAGGCCGGTACCGGAGAGTATATGGTTTGTCTTTCAATTAATCGCGACTATGCTTTTAATGTATCTAAAGATGGGTATTTGTTTTATTCAGAGAACTTCTCATTAACAAATCTCGAGAATCCTGAAGAACCATATGTAATGAATATACCTTTAAAACCAATTGAGAATGGGATTACTGTTGTTTTGAAAAATATTTTTTTCGATTTTAATTCCTACGACCTTTTGCCTGGTTCATATACTGAACTAAATAAAGTTGTTGAATATATGAATGCAAATTCTCAAATGAAAATAGAAATCGGAGGTCATACTGATAATATTGGTACTAAAGAATATAATCAGACCCTATCACGTAATCGAGCTGAATCTGTTTATAATTACCTCATTTCTAAAGGTATTGATAAAAGCAGACTATCGTACAAAGGTTATGATTTTTCAGTTCCAATTTCAGATAATGATACTGAAGAAGGAAGAGCGCTAAATCGTCGTACCGAATTTAAAGTTATTAGTATAAAGTAATATAAAACATTTACTATGAAAAATTATCTTCTCATTGCTTTTTTGCTTATAGCTAGTTTCTCCTTTGCACAACCAGAATCTGTCGATGTAACTTTATTGGACCAAGAACTTCAAAAGTCATTTGATAGCTGGAACGTGCCTGGTGTTGCCATCGCAATTGTGCATAATCAAGAAGTCGTTTATGAAAGAGGATTTGGAGTCCTAGAAGATGGTAAGAAAGCTAAG
>CAZUQY010000211.1:0-5766 GCA_964622935.1 uncultured Bacteroidales bacterium
CTTACATTACAGGTGGAACTTATATAATTAAAATAGATGGAATTTGTGAAACATTCTATGTAAATAATGGATCAATTGCACCATTTATAACTGAAGTTAAAAGCTTTGGAAATATAGGGTTGATATTATTCAACTTATATGGATGTAACATCTCCATCATCCGGAATAGTTCAAGAAAAACCATCATTTACAAATCTTATTGGTGGTTATGGATTGTTTGCATCCAGATTTAATACTACTGTAACAAAACCACTTGGAGGAAGAACTCTTGATTCAATCTCAAATGGTATATACACTCAAAATCTTGGCTTTGTAGGTAGATATGATAATTATTATCAGGGCTGGTACTAATTCAGTAGTATTAATTATCTGATTTTCGCACCAATCTCTTCATAAGAATGTATTAGCCTTCTCATTATCTTTTCTATTTGGCTATCAGTCATTGTTTTATTTGTGTCTTCAAGTAAAAATGATAATGCATATGAAACTTTTCCGGTTTCAAGATTCTTTCCCTCGTAAACATCAAACAAACCAACTTTTTTCAAATTTGGACCAATAGCTTTAAATGCAATGTCGCGAAGCTTATTGTAGCTGATATTCTTATCAATAAGTAGTGCTAGATCTCTCTTTACTGCAGGGAATTTAGAAACAGGGATGTATTTAGTTTGAATATTTGCTATTAATTCTAAAATAAGCTCCCAATTTATTTCAGCGAAAAAGACTTCTTGGTCTATATCTAAAAGATTTGTTGTTTTTTTGGACAATATGCCAATTTGCAGTAGAGTCTTATCGTTGGAATGGTATTTTTGAGAAATTGCGAATTTATCATCATTACAAATTTCAAAATCTATGTCATCGATTTTTATACCAAGCTTATTAAAAATATTATTTACAAAAGATTTTAAGTAAAAGAAGTCTGATTTTGTGTCTTTAAGGTTCCAGTTTAACTGATTCTTTTTGCCTGTTATCCAAATGCCAAGTAATTTGTTTTCAGAATATTTTGAGATATTAGAGATATCACTAATGTCAGGATTTGAATGGTATGATCTTCCAAATTCAAAAAACTTTAAATCCTGATTCTTTCTATTTAGGTTGTATTGAATACTTTCAAGTCCTCCAAAAATTAAAGAAGGTCGCATAATGCCTAAGTCTTTACTAAGCGGATTATGAAGTCTTACAATATTATTGTGTTTGTCTTTATCCTCGAAGTATTTATCACTAATTAATGAGTTACACATAATTTCGTTAAATCCTTGTGATACAAGCATCTCTGAAATAGTGTCAGTTAGTTTCTCATTGTCAGGTTTATGTAATTTATTAATAGATATTTCTATTTTTTCGGGAATAGGAATATTATTATATCCATAAATCCTCAGAATCTCCTCAATAACATCTGCTTCTCGGTAAACATCAACTCTGTATGTAGGGATTTCAAGTAAAAGATCGTTCCCTTTTTCTTCAAGGATATTGATTTTGAGGGATTTTAATATGCGTAAAATAGTTTCTTTCTTAATTTGATACCCAATTAGGTTAGCACAATTATTAAAATTAAAATTGACTTTTTTTGGTTCAATTTTTTTTGTATAAATATCAATTATTTCAGATGATATATCTCCAAAACCTAGTTCAGAAATCAATTTTGCGGCTCTTTTAAGAGCATATGGTGCCATATTGACATCTGCACCTCTTTCGAAACGAAACGATGAGTCAGTGCTAATACTATGAGTCTTTGCAGTCCTTCTTACCCATACAGGATTAAAATATGCACTTTCAATAAATATTTGTTTAGTTTTTTCTGTAATTCCTGAATCAATGCCTCCAAAAACTCCTGCAATGCACATAGATTCTTTAGCGTTGCATATCATCAGGTCTTTGGTTGTTAATTTCCTTTCAATCTCGTCAAGAGTTGTGAAACTTGATCCATGAGTTACTGTTTTTACAATAATTTTATTGCCAAGAATTTTATCACCATCAAAAGCATGCAAAGGATGCCCTGTTTCGTGTAAAACAAAGTTAGTGATATCAACTATGTTGTTAATTGGATTTAGTCCAATTGATTTAAGTTTATTTTTTAGCCATTCTGGAGATTCACAAACTCTTATGTTGTCCATACATATCCCCATATAGCGTGGGCAAGCATCTGCATTTTCTACCTTAATATCAATCTTAAACCCTTCACTAGTAAGTTCTGGCAAATCAACATTTGGGAGAGTATAAGGCTTATTGTAATATGCAGCAAGATCTCTTGCGACACCAATGTGACTAGCTGCGTCCACGCGATTCGGAGTAAGGTCAATTTCGAAAATATTATCGTTTTCAATTTTAAAGTAATTCGCTGCCAGTAAGCCGATTTCTATTTCATCAGGTAAAACCATAATGCCGGCGTGTGATGTGCCTACTCCAATTTCATCTTCAGCACAAATCATTCCTTCAGAAACTTCACCGCGTATTTTCGACTTCTTTATTTTAAATGATCCATCTGCAGTGTAAAGTGTTGTTCCAATTGTAGCTACAATAACATTTTGTCCTGCAGCCACGTTTGGTGCTCCACAAACAATATTTAAAACTTCAGAGGCTCCGACATCAACAGTTGTTATACTCAATTTATCTGCATTTGGATGTTTTTCGCATGTGAGAACTTTTCCTGTAACAAGGCCTTCAAGACCACCTTCTATACTACAAAATTCTTCAATAGAACCAACCTCTAAGCCAATTTGTGTTAGTACTGATGATAAGCTTTCAAGATCTTCGTTTATTTCGATGTAGTTTTTTAACCAATTATAGGAAATATTCATTTTTCTAAAATTTAATAAGTTGCAAAAGTAATAAAAACTTACTTTTCATCAAAGATGATTTTTTAAGATAAAAAAAGGCGATCGTTTATTCGGTCGCCTGTATTTTTAAATCTTTTTCATTTTCTAGCCACCGGTAGTACGCATTCCATAAGTAAAGTATATTCCCTTTGGAGTTATGCTAAGAACTGGTATAGGAGAGGTGTTTAGCATCTGGTATGCATATGACCCCAATAAAAAATTTGCTAATGTTGTTGTTTGCTCTGTCATAATTGCAATTAAATCAGCATCAATTGTTTTTGCATATTCGATGGTTGATTCTGTAATATTATCACCAACTAATAGGCTCGACTGATACTTTATCCCTTTTTCGTCAAAGTATTTCTTTACTTGTGTTGCATACATTTTTAATTTATTGTGAATGCCTTCATTTGTTGAACTTGTTACTTTGATAATATGAACTTCAGAATCAAAAGCCTTAGCAATTTTTGCAACCAAAGGTACTTTTTCTCTAGTTTCTTTTGTAATGTCTAGAGGCATTACGATTTTATCAACTTTCCCTATGTACTTTTCGGATGTTACAGTAATAACAGGGTTTTCAGTGGACTGAACAATGCGGTAGGCATTACTTCCAATAATATAATCAGAAAATCCTGATTCTCCATTGGTTGAGCAGATTATCATAGAATCATCAAATGCTTCTGCTTGATGAGCAACTTCTTCTTGAATCTTTCCAGATTTTATTATATACGAAAATTTGCAATCCTGATGTAATTTAGTCTTGAATTTACTGATTAGTTTTTCAAACTCTTCTAAAGCTTCGTTGTATTGATTTTCTAGTTTGATGTGAAACTTGCCAGGTTTTTGTCCCTGAACAAAAACCATTTGTAAATCTGAATTAAACTTATTGGCATAAATAATTGCCAATTCTAAACCTTTAAGAGATTTAGGTGAAAAGTCAATAGGTACAATAATTCGTTTCATAAGTAGTGATTTTTTATTACTGCCAAAATACAAAAAATGTTTTAATTTAACTATTTTTGACATGAATTTTTTTCTAAAAAAATAATTTTGAAGGAAACAGAAAATTATATAGTGGCAGGGCTAATGTCAGGTACTTCAGTAGATGGGCTTGATATTGCAATTTGTGAATTTATAAATAATGACAATAAGTGGAGTTTTAATATAATTGAAGCAGTTTCTTATGATTATCCAAGCAACATAAGACGTTCATTGATTGGTGTAAGTGCCGAATCTGCTGTGAGAATCATTGAGATAGAAAACGAATTTACAATATTTGCTGCAAAAAAAGTATCTGAACTGATTTCAAAAACAAACATTAAACCTCAATTGATTGCTTCTCATGGCCATACTGTTTTTCATCGTCCTGCAGAGAATTATACTTTCCAAATTGGAAATGGTGAATTGTTGGCAAAGAAAACCGGTATCCAGGTTGTTTGCGATTTTAGACGAGGTGATGTCGCTCTTGGAGGACAGGGAGCTCCACTGGTTCCTATAGGAGATAAATTGTTGTTTGAAGAAAATTCAGCGTGTTTGAATTTGGGAGGGTTCTCTAATATTTCTTTTGATGATATTTCAGGTAAAAGGATTGCTTTTGATATTTCGCCATTAAATATTCTTCTTAACAAGTATGCGCGTTCAATGGGCAAGGAATATGATGAAGATGGTAAAATTGCTAGATCTGGTAAACTTAATATAGATTTGATGGCAGAATTGTCAGATTTGAAATATTACACACAGAAATACCCTAAATCTTTATCAATCGAATGGGTGAAGAATTTTGTTGAGCCATTGTTATCTAGATACAGTTCTTTATCTACTTGTGATATGTTATGTACATTAACTAATCATATGGCTGATATAATAGCAACTGAGTTATCAATGCATAAGGATGTCCTGATTACTGGTGGAGGTGTTTATAACAAGTTTTTGATGAGTTTAATAAAGGAGAAAACAACTTGTAAAATTATTATCCCTGATAAAACAATTATTGAATTTAAAGAAGCTTTGATTTTTGCGTTTTTAGGCATTTTAAGATTAAAAAATGAAAACAATGTTCTATGTTCAGTAACTGGTGCTGAACGGGATTCCTGTTGCGGTTTGATCTCTATACCATAGTTTTTCTAACATTTGCAGGTTAATAAAATTGAGAATGCCTTTTGCAAGCTAATTTTAATTTTTGTACTTTTAATAAATTAAAATACAGACTGTTATGTTGAGGAAACACTTCGAATTAAACGAATCAGGCAAAAAGATCTTAGATAGTTTTAAGTTGTTTGCGGGAACAGAGCCAGATGTAATTGAAAGATTAGTCCCGGCAGGTTCTGATAGAATATATTTTAGATTCCGATATGATAATACTTCTATAGTCGCAGCATACAGCAAAAATGTTGAAGAAAATCGAACTTTTATTTATTTTACTGAGCTTTTTGTCGGTCTTGGTTTTAATGTTGCTCAAGTCCTCTATATTTCAAATGATATGGAAATATATTTTCTAGAAGACTTAGGGGATATATCCTTATTTCAGATTGTTGAGCAGGATTTAAAGAAAAATAAATTCACAAAGAAAACAGTTGAGCTTTACGAAAAGTCGATACTAGAATTAGTTAAAATGCAGATTATGTCTGCTTCATACGTAGATTTCTCAAAATGTTATCAAATTTCTGAATTTAATGAAGAATCTGTTTTGTTTGATCTTAATTATTTTAAATATTATTTCCTTAAAACTTGCGGTCTTGATTTTGATGAAAGAAAATTGCAACAAGACTTCAACTCAATTTCTTCCTTCATAGCATCATCAGGCAATCAGTTTTTGATGTTTAGAGATTTTCAGGCTCGTAATATTATGATTCATAATGGTGAGCCTTATTTTATTGATTATCAAGGTGCAAGAAAAGGAGCAATCCAATATGATCTTGCTTCTTTGTTATTTCAAGCAAAGGCCCAAATACCG
>CAZUQY010000212.1:0-5748 GCA_964622935.1 uncultured Bacteroidales bacterium
CACATTCTTAAGATTATAATCAATAATCTTACCGGTGTTCATATCAATAATAAATTGTCGCAACTCATCACTTTGATAGGTTCTTGCAGATGGATTATAGCTATATGGATCGTAAAATGGGTCGTAATAATTTGAATATCTAACTTTAATAGTTGTGATAAAATGAGATGCAGTACCAACGAATGGTATAAGATTAAATTTGTCAGCCCAGTAAATATAGGGTTTTCCATTTTTACAATACCCCCAGATCTCATAAACAGGTAAAGAAACAGCATTTCCATATTGCCCATTATAAACAATGTTATTTGCTGTATCTAGAATCCCATAAAAGTAATGATGACCATATGGAGGATAACTTAAACGCTCAAAGCTTATTGGGTCATTGTTTTTAAAAGAATCAAAGTCAAGATAAATACCTTCTTTAAATGAAAAAGTATAATCGTATTTCATAAGAGTCGTTGAGTCCCGTTGTGAAAGCAAACTCAAAGATATTAGGAGTAATATTGCAGATGCTGTGATAGTCCTCATAAAACGGCTTTATAATACTAACGAAATAAAGAAAAAAATGTTTAATTATATTATTAAATTTAAAAAAATTACAAACAGTTTATCATTATTAAATTAGCTTTGAATTAGCAATTTTTGTACTTTTACAATCTTATTATACATTGATGCAGACGAATAAACCATTAGCAGAAAGATTAAGACCTCAGACTTTTGATGAGTATGCCGGACAGGAGCATCTTGTTGGAAAGGGAACTCCTTTTAGGATGTCAATTGAGTCAGGCAATATTCCATCGATGATTTTGTGGGGGCCTCCCGGTGTTGGTAAAACTACACTCGTTAATGTAATTACTCATAATACTGAAAGAAATGTATATACACTAAGTGCGGTTAGTAGTGGTGTTAAAGATGTAAGAGGAGTTATAGAAAAGGCGAAAAAGCAAAACTTGTTTTCTAAGGCTAATCCAGTTTTATTTATTGACGAAATTCACAGATTTAGCAAAGCTCAGCAAGACTCCTTACTTGGTGCGGTTGAAGATGGTACAATAACCTTGATAGGAGCGACAACTGAAAATCCGTCGTTTGAGGTTATTACTCCTTTATTGTCACGCTGCCAGGTTTATATATTGAAACATTTAGAAGAAAAGCATCTTGATTTTTTGATCGATAGGGCTTTTAAGGATGATAAAGTTCTAAATAAACTAAAAGTTAAAATTAAAGAAAGAGATGCATTATATCGTTTTTCTGGTGGTGATGCCCGAAAATTGTACAATTTATTGGAGCTAATTTGTAATTCTGTTGTGGAGGAAAAGATTGTTGTTACAAATAAACTCGTGGTTGAAAGATTGCAGGAAAATATGGCAATCTACGATAAATCCGGAGAGCAGCATTATGATGTGATTTCAGCATTTATTAAATCTGTTAGGGGAAGTGATGCTGATGCTGCAGTTTATTGGTTAGCTCGAATGCTAGAGGGAGGAGAGGATATAAAGTTTATTGCAAGACGATTGATAATATTAGCAGCTGAAGATATTGGGCTTGCTAATCCAAATGCCTTGTTGATTGCTAATTCTTGTTTTGATGCTGTGAGTAAAATTGGTATGCCCGAAGCTCGAATAATTTTATCTGAGGCTACAATATATCTTGCTACAAGTCCAAAGAGTAATTCGGCTTATATGGCTATTGATAATGCTATTGCACTTGTAAAAGAAACAGGCGATTTGCCGGTTCCACTTCATCTTCGTAATGCCCCAACTAAATTAATGAAGAATCTGGATTATGGAAAAAATTATAAATATCCGCATTCCTATGACAATAGCTATATAGAGCAAGATTATCTACCTGAGAAAATTAAATTAGAGACCTTTTATAATTCTGGAAATAACCCTAAGGAAGCTTCGATAAAGAAATTCATTGAAGAGATAAAGAAATCTAAAACTTAATAAACCAAGTACACATTGGGAAAGGGAAAGAAATAGTTTCGTCTTCACCAATAAGTGTTACACCAGATAGATTAAATTGGAATGCATTATTTTCTGATTTTTGGAATCTTAAACCAGGCATAAGCATTAAGGCAATATATGTGTCCGTATTTTCTGTTACGATAATTGTAAAATCACCCTCAACCCAATCTCCGTTTGTGTCGTATTCACCATCAGTGATTCTATTAAAATCACTTGATGTGCTGTTTCCGGATAAAATCATAAACATTGAGTCAAATACAAAACTTACTTTAGTACCAACTTTTACAATTCCAGCAATTGAAGCCATAGGGCCCTGAACTAATGATCTATGGGTTTCGTCAGGATATACATTGTAATAAGTACCTGGGGCGAATGATGTGAAACCTAGGTCTAGATAGCCATAACCTCCAGAGAATGAAATATTATTCATTCTATTTCCAACAGTAACATTAGCCCAATGCAATCCCATATATCCTCTGAAAGTATTCAAATATCCAGATGTTCCCATTAAAGTGCCAATGGAGAAATTTAAATTTGGGTTATTTGTAGGGATGGAATATTTTAATGCTAAAATCATTGGACTAGCAATCCAAGTTGACATTATTCCTAAACTAAAATTGTCTGTGAGAGCAAAATGCACTTCGGGTCCATATAAATTTATTAAGGCATAGTTTTCTCCTTTTGTAACAGGGTGTGCATTATTGGTAAAAGAGTATCTTGTTGTAAAAGGTCCGGTTTCTCTAAATTCGCCATACACAATTCGGCGTGTGTCGTCAACTTTAAGTATACTTTTAATATCTGATTTAGGAATATAAATGTTTCCTAAAAGATCTGTGGTTATTAAGACTTCACGTCCATCATCACTTATGATTTTGCCAATGTATTCTGTTCCATCTATTTTTGTGATTACACGTAGTGTGCTGTCAGGAGTTTGTTCTTGTGCAAAAACAAGATTTGCAATTAAAATAAATAGCACTAATATTATATAATTTCGTTTTTTCATGATGTTAAATTTATTGTACAAATATATTAAATTTGGCTCAATTGATTTTGTTAATTAACAAAAATCATCTTAAATTTGTTTCGAGACATTCTAAATAAGATATTGCATTCTTTTGAGATTTTAGGTAGTTAATTTACTTTTGAGAAGTACAACCCATGTCCTTTTCCCAAATCAAAAGATTTAGAGTTATTAAACATAGTATTTAACTCATCAATAATTTCGTTTTTGAAATATTTATAATCACTTCTTTCCATTGTTTCCAAAAACTTTAGGAAGATAGGAGTTTTTCCATAAAAGTCGTTTATGATAATTGTTGATTTGGATAGTCTTTTCATTTCTTCCAGCACTTCTATTCTTGCTTTCTTGTTCATCCCATGTAAAACATAAGATGCAGTGACTATATCGAAACTTTTGTCTGGGAACTTTTTAATTGATTTTGCGTCTATGCATGAGAAGTTAATTTTGGGATATTTTCTTTTTGCTCTTGAAATCATTTTCTTAGCAAAGTCTAATCCATAAACTTCTTTGGCAGAATGATCTAAAAATTTAGAAGCCCAATCTCCTGTACCGGTTCCAATATCTAGAACCTTTTTGCCTTCAATATTGATTTCTTTTGTAATTACTTCGAATGAACTGTCAAAACGACTTTTTAAGACAAAATCCATTTTTGAAAAAATTGGAGCGAGTGCATTGAAGATGTATTTTGCTCTTTTATCAGGGTCTTTAGAAAAATAATTTGTTATTGGCATTAGCTTACATAGTGTACAAGTATATTAAACAGAAAATATATTTAACTAAGCATTGATTTAACTAATATTGAAATTGTTTTGCCATCAGCTTTTCCTGCAAGTTTTGCATTTGCAGCTGCCATAACTTTTCCCATATCTTTCATTGTACTGGCATTTTGCTCTTTTACTATTTCAGTAATTACTAATTTTATTTCTTCTTCAGATAGTTGAGCGGGTAAATAAGTTGAAATAATATCGGCTTGAAAGATTTCGGGGTCATACAAATCGAGACGGTTTTGTTGTTTATAAATTTCAGCAGCATCACGACGTTGTTTTATTAGCTTTTGTATTATTTGAATTTCTTTTTCCTCACTTATTTCAGAATCGTTCGTTTCAGTTTTAGCAATTAAAAATGCTGCTTTTACAGCTCTAAGAGCTTCCAGCTTTTCTTTTTCTTTTGCAATCATTGCCTTTTTGATATCGCCATTAATCTTTTCGAATATGCTCATATTATGGATTTTTAATTTTCAGTGTTATCGTTCTTGTTTTTTCTAAGGATTGCCGGTTGATTTTCTAGTTCATCTAGATAAAAAGAATCGTTTAACTTATTTATATCGTTTACATGATTGAAATGAGTTGGATTGTCATCTGGTTGAATGTTCTCATTATCATCATCATCATCATCATCATCATATAATGGATGCTTTTTTTGAAAATCGAGTTCAAGTTCGATAGCCGCTTCATCTTCATCAATAACTTCGCTATTTTCAGAATTAGTGTTTTCAGAGTTTGGCATTAGTGCTTCAAATGTGTCTTCATCAATGACTTTTTCAAGTGTGTCGCCTAATTTAAGACGGATTACCTCTTTTTCTTTGTGATTTTTTTCATAGAGTCCTGGATAGGATTCAAATCCAGTGGCAATAATTGTTACGCTGATTTCGTCTTGGAGTTGCTCGTCATGTCCGGTTCCCCAGATTACGTTTGCATCTTTACCAACAATATCTTTAAGATAACTTGTGATTCTGCCGAATTCGCTCATGCTAAGTTCATTTTCATCTGGCGAACTCATGATGTTCAATAGGATATTCTTTGAACCTCTGATGTCGTTATCTTTCAATAAAGGTGATTCTAGAGCTGTTTTGATAGCTGTCAAATCTCTATCAGGACCTGAGGTTCTTGCTGAACCCATAAGTGCAACGCCGCTATTGCTCATTACAGTTTTAACATCTTCGAAGTCAACATTTATATAACCATGAACAGTTATTATTTCTGCAATCCCTTTTGTTGCAATGGCTAAAACATCATCTGCTTTACTAAAAGCATTTGACATTTTCAGATCAGTATAAATGTTCTGGAGTTTCTCATTGTTAATAATAAGTAGCGAATCAACGAATTCCTTCATCTTATTGATACCTTCAACAGCTTGGCTTATTCTTGTTTCACCTTCAACTCTAAAAGGTATTGAAACAATTCCTATTGTCAAGATGTCTCTTTCTTTTGCTGCTTGCGCTATTACTGGTGCAGCACCTGTTCCGGTTCCACCTCCCATGCCAGCAGTAATAAAAACCATTTTGGTATTATCATCAAGAATCTTTTCAATATCTTCTAGGTTTTCGATAGCTGCTTGTCGTCCTTTCTCGGGATTGTTGCCGGCTCCTCTACCTTCTGTTAATGTTGTTCCAAGTTGGATCTTTATTGGAGCAGGGCTGTTTCGCAGAGCTTGCTCATCTGTGTTGCAGACAACAAAGTCAACACCTTTTACATCCATATTTATCATTTGGTTAACAGCATTGCTGCCACCTCCACCAACACCAATTACTTTGATTATTGATGATTCTTCTTTTGGTATGAAAAAATCTAGATCAGTCATATATGGTAATTTTTTAGTTTTCTTCTTCGTCAAATAACTTAGCCATTCTATTTTTAAATTTGTCTATAAGCTTGTTATTGTTTTGATTATCTTTTTGTTTTGTAGTAATTTCTTCTTCCTCTTCTTGAACTTCTTCGTTAAGTTTGTCGAAAATCGTTTTTTCTTGTTCAAGAGCATTAC
>CAZUQY010000213.1:0-1099 GCA_964622935.1 uncultured Bacteroidales bacterium
GTTTTTCATCAAAATATTATTTTAAATTGAGTAAAAAACTAAAAACACTAACAAACTTTTTTTCCATATTTGGCGGACCACATGCTACTCTTAATCCAGATATCATAAACAAAGAGAGTATTGATGCCGTTTGTATTGGGGAAGGAGAGCAGGCATTTGTTGAACTGGCAGATAAACTTCAGAACAAAAATGATATCAAAAACATCAAGAACTTATGGGTAAAGCAAAACAATATTATCTATAAAAACGAAATCAGAGATTTACAAACAGATTTAGATAATATTCCAATTCCCGACATTCAGATATTGCTTAAATATAAAGCATATAAATCTTTCACATCCTACGATATTACAACATCAAGAGGGTGCCCTTATAATTGCCCGTATTGTATCAATCATTTCTATAGGCATTTATTTGCCGGGAAAGGGAAATATGTAAGACGAAGGTCGGTAGAAAACGTTATTGAGGAGCTTAAACTGGCAAAAGAACACATAAAGCCTAAAACGATCTTTTTTGTGGATGAGCTATTTACATTCGACAAAAAATGGCTTAATGATTTTGCCCCAGTTTATATTAAGGAAATTAATCTACCTTTTGAAGTATTAACAAGAATTGACGACATTGATGAAGAAAGTGTAAAATTACTTTGTAAAATGGGATTTACTGTTGCAAGAATTGGCATAGAAACAGGCAATGAAAAATTAAGGTCAGAATTATTAAAAAGGGAAATCAGTGATTCCCAAATTATTCATACAACAAAACTTTTAAAAGACAATAATCTAAAAGTCTTTGGATATAATATGTTAGGATTGCCCGGAGAATCAATTGAAAATTCATTTGAGACTCTAATTCTAAATGCAAAATGTAAAATAACATACCCCATGACTTTTATGTTTCACCCCTTTCCAAATATTGATCTTACTCAATTTAGCATAAAGGAACAATATTTAGATAATTGCACAGAAAACTTTTCAAAACTATCGAATAAATGTGAAATTAAACTTAAAGACAAGAAACAGATTGAAAGATTGTATTATCTCTTTTACTTTGGAGTAAAATTGCCTTTCACTATTCCATTGATTAGAGTTTTTGTTAAGTT
>CAZUQY010000213.1:1109-5713 GCA_964622935.1 uncultured Bacteroidales bacterium
AAGTTACCTTTAAGTGCCTTATACTTTCTAATTTTTCATTTTATGAGAGCTGTAATTGTTCTCTTTATTGTCAGGTCGCCTTCAATAAAGGTACTTACAAACTATTATTTTAGAAAGTGGTATGTTTCATTTGTTAACGCGTTATTTTATAAAATTAATATCTAGTTCATTTGCTATAATCCTCTATTAGAATGAAGAAAATACATCTTATAATATTATTTATGGCCCTAGTCTCATTTATTATTTCATGTGGAAGGGATAATACAGGCATGAAGGATAAGGCAGGGAATCAATATAAAACCATTAAAATAGGCAATCAGGTTTGGATGGCAGAAAACTTAAATTATGAAACAGAATTTGGGTCATGGAGCAACGAAAACGATACTCTTTATAGTAAAAAATATGGAAGATTATATACATGGGAAACTGCTTGTACTGTATGCCCCGAGGGTTGGCATTTACCCAGTGTGGAGGAATGGGAACAACTAATCGATTTTCTTAGTAAAAGTAATCTTGGAAATAAAGAAGACCTTATTTTATCGTTAATGTCAGGAAAGGGCTGGAACTTAGTATCAAACAATACTGGTTCAGCAAACAATAGTAGTGGTTTTTCGGCACTTCCGGGCGGATATAGATATTACGACGGCAAATTTTATAATATAGGCAAAATGGGTATATGGTGGAGTTCTTCTAAACTGCCTATCAGTGAAGACGTATATCGATGTGTTTACTATATAAACAATAAAAATATTGAGCAAGATTTTGTTTCTGGATGGTATGGGGCTTCTGTAAGATGTATTAAAGATTCAATATAGTAGTTGCTTTAATCTGCCTTAATAATTGCCTTTGAAATAAATTTGTCAATCTTGTTCGGCTTTCTAATAAATAATATTGTATTTTTAACAAAATTGAAAATTGTGAAGTTTTTGACTAATATTATTCTAATTCTGTTTTTGTTTGTATTTATCAATTGTTCAAATAATACACTTGATAAGGATACAAATGATAATAATACAAATGCTGACAAGCCTGAATTAATTAAAGACACTGCTGATTATATCCCTAAATATGTTGAATTATCTAATAGTGGTGAGTTAAAAAGGAGAGCTGAACTTTTATGGAATAGGATGTATTGTTGTGACTTATGTCCGAGAAATTGTAAAGTAGACCGTATTTCGGGCGAGCGAGGAGTTTGCGGTGCTAACAGTGAAGTTGAAATAGCTATGTATGGAGCTCATTTTGGAGAAGAGCCTGCATTTGTAGGAGAGGGTGGGACAGGAAGGATTTTCTTTACAAATTGTCCTTTGAAATGTGTATATTGTATAAATGCTAAAGTTAGTCAGGAAGGGTATGGAGAAAAATACTCTATTGAAGAACTTGCCGAAATAATGCTGTCGTTGCAGAGTGATGGCTGCGAAAATATTTGTCTTGTAACACCTACTCATTATACCCCACAAATATTATTTGCCTTGGATATTGCTGTAAAGAATGGATTATGCTTGCCGATAATTTATAATACAAGTGCTTACGAAAATCAGGAAGTATTAAAACAACTCGACGGTGTAGTTGATATTTATTTAACTGATATTAAATTTGGGTGTAGCCAGGAAGCAGGAAAATATACCGTTGGGGCATATAATTACGTTGACTCAGCGTATAATTCATTGATGGAAATGCAAGCCCAGGTAGGAATAGCAACAAAAGATTCTATATCAGGTTTATGGAAAAAAGGTTTAATTATAAGACATCTTGTAATGCCCAATAATGTAAGTTGTAGCAAGGATATACTAAAATGGATATCAGAAAATTTACCTAAAGATACCTATATTACTATTATGCCCAATTATGAGCCGCTTTATAAAGCATCTCAATATCCATCGATAAACTGTAGAGTTGAAGATAAAGAGTATGAAGAGATACTTAATGCTGCAAAAGGATTCGGATTAAAGAATATTCATTAAAGATATGTAGTGTTTTAGTAATTCTATAGATTTTTGAATTAATGGATTAATACATTTTGAATACGTAAATAATGAGCGAAAAAAAGTCTCATCAAAAATATTTACTAAAGTCCCCGATTAAATTATTCAGAAAAGACTAAATAAAACACAAAAGCTGTTAGAAAAACTTAAAACTCCAATAATAAGAGGCGGCATGTAAAAATACACACTCTTTTTATTATTGTATAATTCCGTAGTTTTTCAATTATATTTACGCAAATTTGTAAAATTATTTCAAAACATAAGAGACAATAATTAATTGATGAAAAATTTAATTAAACTACACGACAGTTTGATCAGTTTTAAACAACTTGGCAAAAAATCATTTGCAGAAGAATATCTTGATTATAATGAAGATGTTATTATATGGTGTATTAACCGTAGATGTAATTTTAACTGTAAATACTGTCAATTTGCAATTGATGAGCCTGAGACCTATTTTGATGTTGATAAAATTGCTCAAGCGTTTAACAGAGATGGGAAAAAGTGGCACATAATTGTTACTGGTGGTGAGCCATTACTCAAACATGACATAATAGATATTTTTGAAAAACTTTCTCAAAAACATACTCTTTTTGTAAATACAAATTTTAGTTTGAGTTACAATAAACTCAAAGAGTTTGTTGAAAGGGTTAACCCTAAAAAAGTTGGGATGAATATCGCAATTCACGTAGAGGAAAGAGAAAAAATCGATAAAGACTATAAAGACTTTATTAAAAAGATTGAATTAATAAAATCAGTAGGTGTTTTGTTTTTTGTGTCTTATGTTTTCTATCCGTCATTGATAGATCGGATTGATGATGATTTTGCGTTTTTTAAATCACATGGGATTGAAAAAATTACACTGAAACCGTTTTACGGGTCATACAATGGTATATCGTATCCGAAAGCCTATAACGATATTGAAAGAGAGTATCTAAATAAATACTATTTACCTGAATATGATTTGGGAGACAATGCACCTGCAACAAATTTTAAAGGAAATATTTGTTATGCAGGACAAAGAACTTTCTACATAAATGAACACGGAATAGCCAGAAGATGTGAAAATAGTAATGATAATTATGGAAATTTCTTCGAAAACTCTTTCTCCCCCGACAAAAAACCAAAAGCTTGTAACGAAGATGCCAGCCGATGCCCATATCAATGCCTGATATATGCCAAAAAGAAAAAAGCAAGTTTACTTTCAAGAATGCTAACAAAAATTTAAGTTTTAACCTAGTTGAAAATTGTGAAAAGCTATAAAAAACAGCATTATAATTTAGTTCTAAATTTAAAATCCGGATTCTTTAAAAGCACAGGAAACAAATTAGATAAATCGGATATCATAGTAAAAGATTATTTAAAAAGTAAAAATAAAAAACAGTTCTGTTATGCACCTCTAAAAAATTTATTTTTTGGAATCGACGGTTCTGTTTCCAGCTGTTATGCACAAAGTTATATATTAAACTATGGAAAATATCCTAAAAATTCAATAAAACAACTCTGGAATAGTAATACTGCCAATAAAATCAGGGCACAGGTTGAAAACTTATACTTACCCCCTGCCTGCAATTTATGTTATACTCAGATACAGGAAGGAAATTACAATGTAACATACGCAAATGTTTATGACCAACATCAATCAAACCATGATTTTCCCGTATCAATGGAATTTTATCTCGATAATATTTGCAATCTGGAATGCATGATGTGTTCGCCCGAAAACTCTTCTTTAATTGCTAAGAAAAATGACTTAAATAAGATCAAACCACCTTACAACGAGAGTTTTGTAAACGAGCTTAAACATTATATTCCTCATCTGAAACACACTTATTTTTTTGGCGGAGAACCGTTTTTAATCCCTATTTACTATGATATTTGGGAGCATATTATCAATTTAAATCCAGATTGTTGCATTGATATTACAACTAACGGAACAGTTCTAAATAATAAAGTAAAAGCTATTATCGAAAAAGCTAAATTCAACATTAATATTTCTATAGATTCTCTGCAAAAAGAGCATTTCGAAAATATTCGCAAGAATGCTGATTTTGATAATGTAATGAATAACTTGAATTATTTTCATAATTATTGCAAAACAAATAACACTAAATTCTTTATTTCATTTTGTCCATTACAGCAAAATTGGGAAGAGATACCCACAATTCTTGAATTTGCCAATAAGCTTGATGCCGGACTGATTTACAACAGGGTATGGAACCCTTCGTCGGTTGCTATATGGACTATGCCTCCCGAAAAATTGGAAGAAATTGTGAATTACCTAGATAAGCTTGAGTATATACCGAAGTCTGATATCCAAAGCTTTAATATTAACGGTTTTAATACCTTAAAAAACCAAATTGCAATTTGGCATAAATCTGCAGTGGACTTTTATACTGATTATACCAGTAAAACTGATCAACAATTAGCAAATTTAATATATGATGAACTTAAAGTCTGTTATAATAAAAGCAGAAAAAGTATTTTATCAGAAATCAAAAATCAAAAACAATTGGACAAAAGAATCGAAGATATTATTTCTATTATAGAAAAAAATAAGTTTAAAGATCATGAAAAAATGATTTTTTTTAGGAATTTAGTAATACAGAAATCATATTTTAT
>CAZUQY010000214.1:0-5691 GCA_964622935.1 uncultured Bacteroidales bacterium
TAAATAAGAAAGACTTGGTTAGTAAATATCAGGCAGAATATTTAAGGCTTGAAACTACTATTCAAACTCATTATCTAAATCAAACTGACAACTTTTACTATGATTTAGTAAAAGAAGGAACAGCTTTGGTTTACACAAAAGTTACCGAAGGACCACTTCAAGGACAATGGTTTGATCAAGAAAGTGATGGAATTGATGAAGTTGATTACCATGCTGTAATGTATGTGATAAGCTTTGCTAAATAAACCTAACAAATAGCCAATAACCGACAATCAATTTTGAATAATACTAAAAACAAGAATTTATGAATACAAAAACAAATATTGACAGACCCACCAAATTTAGTAAAGGAATAATAGTTATTCACTGGTTGACGACTTTCCTATTAATCTTATTATTCATTGAGGGAATATATATAGCAAATATTACTCCCTTAGAAAAAATTGGCATGATTAAAATCCATGTCATTTTAGGAATATTAGTATTCATTCTAACAATAATCAGAGTATTCCTAATATTTTCTAAACCACAACCAAAACCTTTGGAAACAGGCTCTGCATTAAAAGATAAGCTAACGATTTGGAGCAATTATACATTTTATGTCCTTCTATTTGGCATCTCACTTTCCGGAATTGCAACATTAGTATTAGGAGGATATTTAGAAGCTCTATCAAACGGAAATTTTGAAAACATAAAAGCTGCCACAGAAATACCCCCATTAAAAGGACATATGATTTTATCTATACTTACACTCCTACTTATGGTATTGCATATTTTCGGAACAATGAAATATATTATTAAAACTAAAGATAACAGAATGAAACATCAACTCATTATCGACATTTGTGATTTTCTTTAACCCTCGAATACTATAAACTCCTACAAAAATTATCTCAATAAAAACACTTACTTTTGCACCAATGAAAAACATAAAAGTAATAGCATTTGATGCAGATGACACACTTTGGGTTAATGAACCTTATTTTAGAGATGTAGAAAATAAATTCTGTGATCTTTTAGAAGAATACATACCTAAAAACAAGATATCTCAAGAACTTCTTAAAACAGAAATGAGCAATCTCTCACTTTATGGCTATGGAGTAAAAGGCTTTATCCTAAGTATGATTGAAACAATAATCCGTATTTGTGATAATAAAGCTGACAATAAACTCATTTTAAACGCTATCAAATTAGGCAAGGAACTTTTACAAAAGCCAATAGAATTATTGGATGGAGTTGAAGACGTTCTCGCTTCACTAAACGGAGATTACAAGATTGTTCTTGCTACAAAAGGAGATTTATTGGATCAGGAAAGAAAACTATTAAAATCTGGATTAGAAAAATATTTCCATCATATCGAAGTAATGAGTGATAAAAAGGTGGAAAACTATGTTAAACTCCTAAAACATCTCGAATGCAAACCAGAAGATTTCCTAATGATCGGAAACTCTCTTAAATCAGATATTATTCCAGTTTTAGAATTGGGAGCTTATGCTGTGCACGTTCCCTATCATACCACTTGGATTCATGAAAGTGTTGATGTTGAGATTGATAATTTTAAATTCTTTGAAATCTCTAAAATCAGTAATGTATTAGAAATTCTTAAACAATCAACAATGTAGATTTATTAACACTTTTCACAATGGATATTTTCTAAATCAAACTTTCTAATAGGTTTCTCAACAACAGTTGCATGCCAGATAAGAATAATAGCCTAGACCACAACACATTGATGCAAACTAGGTATTATTCTAACATGTTCCATTTAATTCATTGAAATAATTTCAGTTTCTTACTTTATGAATTGCAAACTCATGGCATTGTTTCATACAAAGTCCACAAGATGTACATAAATCAGGATTTATATAAGCTTTGTTGCGTCCCTTTACCTTGACTTTTAATCGACCTTTAAACGGTAATTTCTTCACATCTGCATCAGAAAGTGTTTTTATAGAGATTGCTGAATGTGGACAGTTATCTACACAATTCTCACAGCCATCGCATGAAGTTTCGTCAACCACGACTACTCCACCATTAATGCTTAATTCTTGGTCTAATTTATTAGCTATAATTTTTTGTTTAAATCCTTTATTCATAATTGCACTTTTAAATTAACATTCTATTGAAACACACAAAGATTACAACACTATAGATTACTACTATCTGTTGTCAGGATTTTTTCCGAACACTTTTTTTGTCATATTAGTAAACCACTTTAAATAACTCAGCAAGTGAATTACAAGGGAAACTATCAATAATAATCCAAGTTTATTATGAATACCAAGCATCATAATTGAGGTATCGGATTCTCCTAGAATTAGCAATGGCACAAGTGATGTCATTGTAACTAGTGAAAATATAATTACTAAAACCAAATTACTAACCCAATACTTATTCTTAAGTTTCCCAGAAAACAGTTTTTTAAACCAGCCTAAGTGTAAACTTAAATGGGTTGCTAACACTACAAGTGAGAAAACTGCTGATACGATATGGATATTAATCCATAAATTACCATCCAAATTAAGTGTTACTTCCGAATATGGTTTCCCTGCATGATATCCTAACATAATAACACCAGTAAACAACATTATTAGAAATGGCAGAAACATTGCGATATCAACGTAATAGTTCTTTTTTGATCTTAAAACACTATCTTGTTTTTTCATAACTCAACTATTGTCTCTTCATCTTTACTATTCTTCCTTTTTCTCAACATTGCAGCAACGCGGAATGCGATAAACACAACAGCAACTGATAAGACTATTGCTCTTTCTGATATGGCAATGCCAGATACTTCACCCAAATAGTCGGATCCAAAGCTTACTAATTCATTAATACCCAATTTCGCATAATAACGAACCAAAAAAAGTAAACCTATAAGAATAGGAATCAAAGCATACTTTAATAAAGGATATCTATCTAAGATTGGAAACTTTTCTCTTAATTTCTTAAAAGCACTTGTAAATTTATTTGTAAAGCTCTTATAAAGCTATAATACTGCGTCTTTCCCTTTATTTAATATTGTTTTATAATTCATAATATTGTCTTTTAGTTTGTACATAACAAAGGTGGCACTATAAGATCTCCAAAACATTGACATATGATAAAAAATTACAATTTCGCATTTTTATAAATTAACAATGTGTCGTAGATTCGACTAACAAATGCAACTTCCTTATTTACAAAAGATAAATCTGAATCACTTCCAAGGTAAAACAAAATAAGACCTGTATGAGAAGATAATCTCAATACAGATCTTACTAATGACATACTTTAATCAAGTAAGCCCTATTTAACGAGTTTCCCATTTAGATAAATACCAGTTTTCATTGGTGTTGCTTTTGATACAGCATCTCCAGCGAAACACATACGAAGAGACTGATTAGCAAAAGCTTCCATTTTTTTCTCGCTTGTCTTGCTATTTACTAGAATCCTTGTAGTTACACTGTCCACATGACCAATTGCATCCATCGTCATTGCATTATCTTCTTGGAAATAAAATTGATGCTCAGCACGATAATCAGGTATCTTAGTTAATCTTTTTATTTTATAAAACATTTCACTTGCTGTAAATTGACTCATCAGGCACAAAGTTGTTCCAATGGAGAAATATTCTCTTGAAGAAGGTGCTTTTTCTACGCCTTCATATCCACGACTGTCATCAGCATATATTTCCCAAGTTGCATAATTATCGTTAAGTGATCTAACATGTATTTTATGCAAATATGGTCTTTCAACATCATTAGCAGACTCTGCAATTCCTACAACTTCGAACTTATAAGGATTCGTTAGGTGCATTGGTACATCTTTACCAAGCTTTAAAGATTTAGGTACCAGTTTTCCAACTTTCGAAGTCAATTTTAAATTATTATCATATGAATCAGGACCTACAACTTTCCCAGGACTGCCATATTCTGTATCCCAAATTTCACCATTGAATTCAAATTCAGCATTTACCGTAGTTGGATTTTCTAAACATTCTCCAATAGCCCAAGCCTGAAGAGCCATTTTCTGTAACTCAAGTATTTGTGCTTCTGATTCATCACTTTCGATAATAATATTTGCAACAACACTATCAGCATATCCACTCCATTTTTTCGTTAAGGGATCATCATATCTAAAGAATACTCTGGCTTCTACTTTTACATCTTTAACATCTAAACCCATAAGCTCAATAAATTGCTCTACGTGAGTGAGTAAACTAGAAGATATACCACCCAACATATAGCTCAATGGATTTAGAGCTGTTTGTTCATAAGTAGCACCTCCCTCGTCACACATCATCTGCCATGCACCGGAACCTTCTTGCCCAACAGTTTGCACTTTACCAACTTTCAGCATCTTAGAATCTTCATTCAAAACTCTTGCTGACACAGTTATTACATTTTCATTAAAAGACTCTTTAACATCTTTTGGCAATTGGGGAGTAAAACCAGCTGGTTTTGGACTTTCGTTCAATCTGGACATGACATTATAATCAGTTGAACCTCCTTTATTCTTTTCACCTGCATTTTGAGCATAAGCAGTTCCTGCACTAAATAATAGAACTGTTAGCAAAGCAATAGCACTCATGTTTCTTTTTGTTTTCATTTTCATCATTTTCTTGTTAATAATTATCAGCAAAGTTGATACAATGAAAAATCAAAAACATTGACAAATGATAAATAATCTCAGATTGAGATAAAGAGAAGAATTAAATAATTACTTTTTCGCTTTTATTCTGCTCAGACTCTCTTGAGTAATGCCAAGAAAGCTGGATAAGTTCTTATTTGATAAACGCTGAACAAGTTTATTATTATTTTTAAGCATATATTCATATCGCTGTTTTGCATCTAATCTTAAAAAAGTTTCAATGCGCCAATGGTTATTCACATAAGCCATTTCAAGCAAATTAATATAAAAATCTTTAAAGAGTGGGATTTTGTTCAATGCAAATTTAAAATCGGAATGGGAAATAGCCAATAATTCAGAATGCTCACAAGCACAAATAAACTCGTTAGTTGGTGTTTGCTCAATAAAACTGTGCATGGATGATATAAATTGATTTTCGAAGGATACAAATCTTATTGTTTCCTGTCCCTTATCATCAATAAAACACGCTTTTACACATCCATTAATTATAAAGTAGAAATATCGACAAACGTCACCACTCTGAATCAACACTTCTTCTTTTGATGCTTTTTTATATTTAAAATATTTTACAAATTCAGATATTTCTTCTTCTGTGCATGTAAAATTATTTGCTAAAACTTTTTCTAAACTTCCTGTCATCATACTAATTTATGGTTGTTTACTGAGTATTTCCTAAAAATAGAAACCACACTATAATTAGTTCCTAACAAATATACACTTGTTTTATGAAAGTTCAAAGTAAGAGCTGTAGTTTTAGAAGTGCACATAGATACATCGTTTCCAATAAAATAAAATATCCAAAAAGAAATGACTATTTTTACAACAAACGAGATGAACACTATAAAATAACTTAACTTTATCTATTACTAAAAAAATAACTAGCTAGAATCTATAAATTATGAATAAGAAACTAAACATACTTTGGACTACAACAAATAAGGATACCATCATCAATATGATATCGATGTATTCAGTAAATGCAATTAAATACGGATGGTGGAATGAAGTCAACATTATTGTTTGGGGTGGCTCTGCAAAACTTATCAATGAAGACAAGGA
>CAZUQY010000215.1:0-5669 GCA_964622935.1 uncultured Bacteroidales bacterium
AGGTAATTTCTATTCCTATTCCACACTCCACATAGCCGCAACCGTTAGCAACAAGTGAATAAAAATTAAATATAAAATATGAATATAAGAAAGATTTCCATTTTCTGTTTAGTTTACTTCTACTTTAGTATTAGTTTATACAGCCAAATTACATCCAATCCCTTTTGTGCTAACGGTCCTACCTACGAAAGTACTGAACTGGGGTTTGCTTCATTCCGACACCATGTCAATTGGTTCAGGTTTGATTCAGTAGGGATATATGATTTTTCAAATACGGATGATATTGCAAACATATATGGAGCAACAGGAATTGAGCCTGTCATTATTTTTAAATGCACACCACGTATCCAGGATACAACAGCAAATGCAGATACAACCGGTTGGTCGCATTGTGAAAAAGAGTTATGGGAAAGAATTCATGATACCGTCATGCCTTCTCCTGAAACCTCATGGTTTCCTGCAGACACAACTGCATGGAAGAATTTTCTAACAGCCTTTGTGGAAAGATATAATGGGGACGGTATAAATGATTATCCCGGGCTTGTTTATCCTTTTAGAGTTTATCAACTTGAGGTGGAAATGACTCGTGTTTGGTGTACAGAGAATAATGATTCCTTCCCTGACGACTATGTGAGATACATCAATATGAGTTACCGGACAATTAAAGAAGCTGATCCTGATGCCCTTGTTAAAATGGCGGGATGGGGTTCCGTTGATGTGCATATGTTTTATCTTCATTATATTGATACAGATTCTATCCCCATAAACCAAAACCTCTATATTCAAAGACATCACCTCGACACATCGCAACTATACCAGCAAAACCTAAATGATTGGCAATACATATTTGAAAATGCTGATTATGATGCATTCGACATCCATTGCTATGGTTTGGCTGAGCATTTTCCCGGACGTGCTACCGGTTTAAGAGCTCTTTTCGATACTGCAGGCATCAAACCCCTCTGGGCACTTGAAGGTGGTGGTCCTTTCAGGTACAAAGCTGAAGTTTTTAATCCATTTAACGACAGTGGCTACCTCTCACCTCAATTAGTCATGGAAAATGCCGCCTATGTGATAAGATATTATGTGGGTGGTATCGGAAGTGGGTTTGCCCGTCTTGCTTGGAATGTTGTTCCTGAATACGACCCATGGGGACAGGAATTTGGTGATCTGGACTTGATGTCAATAGATTTTGAAAATAAACCTTCTTATTGGGTTTACAAAGGCTTGGCTTCGTTTATTGCTGATTACCTCCTTGCAGAAGCAATCCCTGATAACCTTTATTGGAATAATTCCGATATTATTGGATATAGAATTCAAACACCATCACAGAATTATATCTTTATCTGGAACTTAAAAGACTCTGCTTCTATAGCTCTCAAAGGAATCACTCAACAGCACATTTATCCAACTATAATGGGAGACTCTTTGTGGACAGGTATTTCACTTAATAGCGATAGCATCTATACCTTCAATACAAGTCGGCTACCATTAATTTTTGAAGGTACATTGGTGCCAACAAGTACGGAAGAGGAATTATCCAAGTATAAGCATATCATGCTTTACCCAAATCCGTCATCTGACATTCTGCACCTTATTACATCACGGTGCCTAAAAAATGGTACTATTATGATTTATGATAATCTGGGGCAAATTATAAGAACATTTACAAATATTTACGGAAATGAGTTAATAATTAATATCGAAAACCTTCCAGATGGTTTTTATCACCTGAATATAACAGAAGAGAATAGTTGTTTTGGTTACAAGAAATTTGTTAAAAACTAAAACTACAAACATGAACGAACACCAGTTGCTAACAACACCTATATGTAATGTGGAAATCGTCTGTAACCGTTCGTGCAGAACGCTTCTGAACACCGCCAAATTTTTACATTTGGCTTTTGCGACAAAATATAAAAACAAAATATAAAAATTTAGCTTCGTGGGAACTCTGAAAAGGTAATTTCTATTCCTATTCCTATTCCACACTCCACATAGCCGCAACCGTTACCAACAAGCAAAAAACAGCACACACTTTATTTTTCAAATAAATGATAAAATCAATAACTATAATAATATTACTATTTATTGCAGCAAACACAGTATTTAGCCAAAATACAAAATCGATAAATTTTTTAGATGCAGTTTACGAAAAGCCAGTGTCTGGTGTTATGGTTTTTAGTAATGGAGATTTTGTATCTGTATCAGATATTAATGGGAATTGCCATATTGATAATCACTCAAACGAGATTTATTGTAAGTATTTTGGATATAATGACACGTTAGTAAATATTGAAGATTGTGAACAGTGTGAAATAAAACTTGAAACAAATTATACTTTACTTAAAGAAGTTGAGATTGATGCAAAATATAATACAAAAAAACATTTACTCAATCTTCTAAAAGAGTCACAACAAACTGCTTATAAGTTAGATACTACAATTTATTATAAATTTAAAGAAATTAACAAAATCCCTGAACTGGGTCAGATCGAAATATTTACTGGTATCCTAATAGTTGAAAATAAAGGATACTCAAAAAATTGGAATTTACTTTTTGTCTCAGAGATATCCAATTATTACAACTCAATAGAGCAGGATAATTATGAATTGATGCAATCAAGCAGATTATTCGAAAAGTTTATTATTGATATATTATACCCAAAAAGCATCAAAAGGCTAAAAAAGAACTACGATGTAAAAAGACTCGATTTTTCCACAAAAGATTCAATAAGCTTCTTGCTTTTATATAAGGATGATAATGTTACTCACGAATATAATTCAGTTATTTTCATTAACAACAAAATTAAAACAAAGGAATATGCCTACATAAAAAGTAAGGGGGAGCAATCCACAAAATCTTATAATAAAACGGAATACGCTTTGTCTCCTATTTCAATACCTGAACATATTGATGCAAGTAGAGAATACTTTCTCACAAATAATATATTAGTTATTAATCATGTTGAGATAGAAAAAATTGATAACCCAAAAATTGAACCTGACTTGAAAATTTATATTTCTAATTCCAGCTGTAAAGAGATTGCAGAAAAAGCAAAATCTAAATTTCCAGATATTATAATACCAGCCGAATTAATAGAAAAATAGTTATGGAATATAAATGCCAGTTGGTAACAGCACCTATGTGTAATGTGGAAATTCGCCTGTAAACGTTCGTGCAGAGCACTTCCGAACACCGCCAAATTTTTACATTTGGCTTTTAGCAATAAAATTAAAAACAAAATCTAAAAATTTGGCTTCGTGGGAACTCTGAAAAGGTAATTTCTTTTCCTATTCCACACTCCACATAGCCGCAACCGTTAACGCCAAGCAGAAATACAGCAGATTGCACATTTGAATAATCTTTTATTAGAATTATTGTTAATCCTGTTGTGCATTTTATATCTTTGTGAAAAATAATTTATCAAAGTATGAAGACACTTTATCAGAAATATGAAACGCAATTACTAAATACTACAACAGATTTTAAACGTTATTTATACGAAAAAGTCTCTTGGAACAGTCGAATGATTGGTATTATCGGTGCTCGTGGTGTAGGGAAAACTACCATGATTTTGCAACATATAAAAGAAAATTTAGACAGCAAAAAAGCATTGTATGTATCTGCAGACGACATGTATTTTGGTGAAAACAGCCTTTTTGACTTAGCTGATGACTTCTACAAATCTGCAGGAGAACATTTGTTTATTGATGAAATACATAGATACTCCAACTGGTCAAATGAATTAAAAAACATTTACGATTCATTTCCTACTTTAAAAATTGTCTTCACTGGTTCTTCTATTCTTGATATACTTAAAGGTTCTGCAGATTTAAGTCGTCGTGCTATAATCTACAAATTACAAGGACTCTCATTTAGAGAATATTTGAAGTTGTTTCATAATTACGAAACCGAAGTTTATTCGTTAAAGCAAATAGTCAATAACGAAGTAAAACTAACAAATATAACCCATCCGTTACCATTGTTTAATGACTATTTGAAACGCGGGTACTATCCTTTCGGACTTGAAAATGAAATAAATTTACGTTTAGGACAAATCATTGTGCAAACATTGGAAACAGATATTCCGCAATATGCAAATCTGAATGTTGGAACAAGTCGTAAACTTAAACGATTACTATCCATTATCGCAGAAAGTGTACCTTTTAAACCAAACTTCTCAAAAATATCAGAAATAATTAACGTAAGTCGAAACTCCTTAGACGATTATTTCTCATATATGGAAAAAGCTGGACTTATTGGTCAGTTACGCAATGAAACAAGCGGTATTCGCGGATTAGGAAAGGTTGATAAAGTGTATTTAGATAACACGAATATCATTTTTAACTTGGTTGGAGATAAATCAAATATAGGAAATATACGAGAAACTTTCTTCTTCAATCAAATGCGAATAAAAAATGATGTTATTTCATCAGAAAAAGCCGATTTTATAATTGATAATTATACGTTTGAAGTTGGTGGCAAAAACAAGCAGCAAACACAAATTAAGCAAGATGGTAAATCATTTGTAGTAAAAGATGATATTGAATTTGGATATCTCAATGTAATACCTCTGTGGGCTTTTGGACTAAATTATTAAAAGACTAAGACAAACAATGCCAGGCGTTAACAACACCTATATGTAATGCGGAAATCGCCTGTAATCGTTCGTGCAGAACGCTTCCGTGCACCGCCAAATTTTTACATTTGGCTTTTACTACAAAATTTAAAAACAAAATTTAAAAATTTGGCTTCGTGGGAACTCTGAAAAGGTAATTTCTTTTCCTATTCCACACTCCACATAGCCGCAACCGTTAACGCCAAGCATGACCCGTCCTGAAATATGTATACACTAAAAAAAGTAGATATGTATAAAAATGACAGAGTAACTAGACGTTACAGCGAAGGTTTTAAACTTAAAATTTTAAACGAACTTAGCACAGGAAAGTATTCAAAGAGAGAGTTAGCGCGTCTTTATGGCATTCACTCAAGTACTATTAATGATTGGATAAAAAAGTATGACAGAATAGACTTAATGAACACACGGATTATGGTAGAAAACAAAGATGAAATCACCAGGCTTAAAGAGCTTCAAAAGGAAATTGAGCAACTTAAAAAGTTAATTCTTAAGAAGGATCTGGATCAACTTGCAAACGATTCCTATCTTGAAGTCGCAGCCGAAAAACTTGGCTACAAAAATATTGCAGAGCTAAAAAAAAGTTTAAACATAGAGCCCTAATGAAAGCTATTCCTAAAGCAAGAAAAGTTGGTGCTAGCGTTGCAGAAACATGCGATTGCTTTGATCTTAAACGTGATGCTTTCTATAAATATCAGACGCGAACTGTAAAGCGGCAATTAGCTGAATCAAAGGTAGTTGAACTCGTCATGGTAGAACGCAGAGACTAACCAAGAGTAGGCACTAGAAAACTACACTTTGCCCTAAACACCTTTTTCTTTCAAGAAAACATTAAGGTGGGTAGAGATAGACTTTTTGATATTCTAAGGCAGCATGACATGCTTGTAAAAAGGAAAAGAGCTACATGCAGGACAACAGATTCTTATCATCGTTTTCATAAATACAATAACTTGGTAAAACACATGAAAGTAACATCTGCAAATCAGGTTTGGGTTGCTGACATTACATACATCAGAACTTTGAATGGATT
>CAZUQY010000216.1:0-5573 GCA_964622935.1 uncultured Bacteroidales bacterium
AATCTGGTAATGAGTTTGAATTTATTGATTTAACTCCAACAGAAAGAATTTGATAGAGTTATATTTACTATCAAACATTTAAAAAATCTTAATATAGTGTTAAACAAAAAATATTAGTTGTTTTAATTGTTATTTTTGAGAAAAATAATTCTATTAAAATGAAAATATCTTATTTATTAATTGTTGTCGGAATCTTTTTTCTTTTTTCTTGTGATAACGCAAAAACTAAACAAATGGAATTTGAATTAGTATATCCTGAAACCAAAACAGTTGATGTTGAGGACGATTATTTTGGGACTATCGTTAATGACCCATATCGTTGGCTTGAAGATGATAACTCTGCGGAAACGGCAGAATGGGTTACATTGCAAAATGCATTGACTTTTGGATACCTTGCAACAATCCCTTATCGTGAGAAGATGAAGGAAAGACTTACTAAAATTTGGGATTATCCTAAAACTTCAGCACCAACAAAAAAAGGTGATAAGTATTTTTATTATCATAACGATGGTTTGCAAAATCAGAGTGTATTGTACTATAAGATGAATTTGAAAGATGAGGGAGTTGAATTACTTGATCCAAATACTTTGGCAAATGATGGTACAGTTTCTTTATCTACTGTTACAGTATCAGATGATGGTAAGTATCTTGGATATGCAATATCGAGGGCAGGAAGTGATTGGCAGGAGATTTTTGTGCGTGATATTGAAACAGGTAAAGATCTTGATGATCATCTAGAGTGGGTAAAATTTTCTGGGATTTCATGGTATGATAATGGCTTTTATTACAGCAGATATCCAGAGCCAAAGCAAGGTGAGGAACTTTCAGGTGTAAATACTAATGCTAAGATCTATTTTCACGAAGTTGGTACTAAACAAGAAGAAGATAAGCTTATATACGAAGATCTTGATAGCCCGGAGATTAGCTTTTATGCTGGGATAACTGAAAGTAAAAAATATTTAATTATTTCTGCTACCGTTTCCACATCAGGAAATGCATTGTTTTATAAAGATTTGATAAATCCTAATTCAAAAGTGGTGGAACTTGTTCAAGATTACAAAAATGATTTTAGTGTGATTGATGAAATTGATGATGTATTATATGTTTACACGAATTATAATGCTCCTAAATATAAGATAATCAAAATTGATCTTAAAAAACCTTCAAGAAATTATTGGAGGGATTTTATTGAAGAGCAAGATGGAGTTTTACAGACCGTTAGTTATATTGGGGAGAGATTTATTGCTAATTATATGATTGATGCTCATTCTGTAGTGAAGATATTTGATAAAAAAGGAGAATATCTGAGCGATTTAGATAATAGCTCAATCGGTACAATTAGCGGATTTGGGGGTGATAGAGATGATAAATTCACATTCTATACTGTAACATCTTTTACAATTGCATCAGCTGTTTATAAATATGATATTGAGCAAAATAAATCAGAATTATATCAGGAATCAAAAATTGGAATAAAGACCGATGACTATGTAACCAAACAGGTTTTCTATAGGTCATTGGATGGAACCAAAATCCCTATGTTTATAATTCACAAGCAGGGAATCGCTCTTGATGGTAATAATCCAACTTTGCTTTATGGCTATGGTGGATTTAATATCTCACTGACACCATATTTTAGTATTTCACGATTATTATGGTTAGAACAAGGCGGTGTCGTAGTAATTGCTAATTTGCGTGGTGGAGGTGAATATGGCGAAGAATGGCATAAATCTGGAACTTTAATGAATAAACAAAATGTTTTCGATGACTTTATTGCTGCTGCTGAATTCTTAATCAACAACAAATATACCTCACCAAAGCGTTTAGCTATACAGGGTGGATCAAATGGAGGTTTACTTATTGGAGCAGTGACTAATCAACGACCAGATTTGTTTGCAGTTGCATTACCTGCAGTGGGAGTAATGGATATGCTTAGATATCATGAATTTACAATTGGCAGATTTTGGGCTAGTGACTATGGCACTAGTGCTGACAATAAGGAGATGTTTGAATATCTTTTTTCTTATTCACCTATAAATAACATTAAATCAGATGTTGACTATCCTGCAGTCCTTGTCACTACTGCTGATCATGATGATAGGGTAGTTCCAGCACATTCTTTTAAATATATTGCAACACTACAAAATATTTATAAAGGTGACAATCCTGTGTTAATTAGGATAGAAACACAGGCTGGTCATGGGGCAGGTAAACCAACAATGAAGATGATAGATGAAATCGTAGATGTATATTCATTTGCATTTTATAATATGGATTTTACGCCTGTCTATTAAAACAGAAACATCTAGTGCAATAAAATATAAGTCCCGAATAGGGACTTTTTTTATGTAGATTATTGTTGTGAATTATCTGAAATCTTAAATTGTTATGCTATATATTAACTTTATATTGTCATTTAATCTCCTATGATGGCGGTGTTGAAAAGGGGGACATGTTTTTTTGACTAGTTAAATGTTTATCTGAATAATTTTATTTATTTTTGGTTAATATCTTTTTGAAAAAAACATTTAATCATTAGGGTTTAATTTATTTACTTTGATGTATGCATATTCGTTATTTAGTTATAGAAGGAAATATTGGTGTAGGAAAAACATCATTGTGTCACAAAATAGCCAAAGACTATAATGCCAAGCTGATTTTAGAACAGTTTGCAGATAATCCATTTTTACCTAAGTTTTATGAGAATCCTGAGCGATATTCTTTTCCCCTTGAATTGTCATTTCTAGCCGATAGGTATAATCAGCTAAAAAATAGTACAGATAGCCCGGACTTGTTTAGTGATCTTATTATTGCTGATTATTTTTTTATGAAGTCTCTCATTTTTTCTTCTTCAACACTTCAAGAAGATGAATATAAACTCTATCGTCAACTTTTTAACATTATATACGGGTCTTTACCAAAACCTGACTTATATGTTTATTTGCATAAAGATGTTGATAATTTGCTGCGTAATATAAAGCAAAGGGGTAGAGAATACGAACAAAGCATCACTCCTGAATACCTTAAAAATATTGAAAATGGCTATTTTGGCTTCTTTAAACAGCAAAAAGATCTAAAAATTTTGGTAATAGATACAAATTACCTAGATTTTGTTAACAATGAGCATGATTATGAAACGATTGTAAACACTATCTTTAATAGTGATTATGAAAAGGGAATTAACAGAATTGTATTTTAAAATGTAAAAAGTATTGAAATACTATTTTTTTTTATCGAAATCATTATTATTTTTGCATTATTATATAATTAAGTGTGAAAAATAATAGAATGTCAAATATTTAAATGATTAAATTATGAAAAAGACCTTATTTTTTGTTCTCGCTATTGCAGTAATGTTTTCATTACCAAGCTGTAATGGTTTGAAAAAAATGATTGAAAATTCTGATGATATTAACTATTCAGTTAATCCAGAAGTCCTTGAAATGCATGGTGGTGAAGTTGCTGTTAGCATAAAAGGAAATTTTCCTGAGAAGTATTTTAATAAAAAAGTTACAGCTACTATCACTCCAACTTTAGTTTGGGAAGGTGGCGAAAAAGCTTTAACACCTGTTTATCTACAAGGTGAAAAAATCGATGGAAATGCAAACGTGATTGAATATAAAGCAGGCGGATCATTTAGCTATAATGATAAGTTTGATTATCAATCTGAGATGAGACGTTCAACTTTGGAATTAAGAATTACTGCATCAAAAGGTAAAAAGACAGAAGATTTTGAACCTGAAGTAATAGCAGAAGGTATTATCGCTACTCCAGACTTACTTAAAATGATTGGTCAGGGAAGTGCTGCAAAAGACAAATTTGTAAAAGACAATCCAGATTCAAAAATGGGGCTTGTTAATTATGATAAAAATCGTGCTGAGTTAAAATATACTGAAAGAAAAAGAGACGAAATCGTTGCTCTTGAAGAATATGTTAATGCTGTTAACGAAGATGAAAGAAAAGATTTTGTAAACGTAGAACTTATTTCTTATGCTTCTCCTGAAGGAACAATGGAAATGAATACAAAAGTTTCTAACGATCGTTCAAAAACTATTGACAAGTTTGTTAAAGGTGAATTTAAGAAAATCGAAGATTTTGAAAATGATGATTTCTTTAAGTATTTAGTTACTGAAGAAGACTGGGAAGGATTCAAGAATGCTGTATCAGAATCTAATCTTGCTGATAAAGACATGATCATTCGTGTTGTCAATATGAATACTGATCCTGTTAAACGTGAAGAAGAAATTCGTAACATGACTTCTACTTTTGATGAACTAGAGAAAGAGATACTTCCAATGCTTCGTCGTTCTGAAGTTAAAGTTAATATCATGCTTATTGGTAATACTGATGCTGAAATTGAATCTTTATTTACTTCAGATCCTGCAAAATTAACTGTTGAAGAATTACTTTACTTAGGTAATTTATCAACTGGTTTAGATAAAAAATTAACTGTTTATACAAAAACTACAGAATTATATCCTAAAGAATGGAGAGGCTTTAATAACTTAGCTTGTGTACAGTATAAGAAAGGCGATGTTGCTGGCTCAAAAACATCTATTGAAAAAGCTAAAAGCTTAGAAGCTAATGGAACTGTATTTAATAACTTAGGTAATATTCAACTTGCTGAAGGTGATTTAGAAGCTGCAGAAACTAGTTATCAATCTGCTACTGGTGTTGCACAAGCTAGTGCTGGTCAAGGTGCAATTGCAATTAAAGCTGGTGAATATAAAACTGCTGTTGACTTCTTTGGTGAAATGTGTAGCTTTAATGCAGGTCTTGCTAAACTAATGAATGGTGATTATGATGGAGCAATCCAAGCTACTGACTGTGGTGATGATAAAGACGATGCTTATAATTTCTATTTGAAAGCTATTGCTGGTGCACGTAAAGGTGATTCAGACATTCTTTTCAATAATCTTAGAACTGCTTGTACTAAAGATTCTTCTTTAAAAGGACTTGCAACTAAAGATATGGAATTCTACAAATTCTTCGATAATGATACATTTAAAACAATTGTAAAATAATGTGTCTTTTCATAAAATAATAAGCGGCTTTATGCCGCTTTTTTTTTTAATATTATTGTCGTACTTTTACAGTAAAATAAAACGATAATGCAGACTGTTATCATATCAGGACCACCCGGTAGTGGTAAAGGAACTCAAGCAAAATTACTAGCTAATCATCTTGGCTTTATACACGTTTCTACTGGTGAAATATTACGACAAGAAATAGCAGGTGGAACAAAACTTGGGAAGATAGCTCAAGCAAGAATTGATGATGGGAATTTTGTGTCTGATGAAGTTGCGAATGAGATGATAATCAATTTTATAAATAAAAACAAAAGTATTCTAGGAATGGTACTAGATGGGTTTCCTCGCACAGAAGCGCAATGTGTGGAATTTGATCGTTTGAAAAACAACCTCGGTATCAATTCAAATATTTGCATTAGTATTGATGTTAATCAAGATGAACTTGTAAAACGCTTATTGCATCGAAATAAATTTGCAGGCCGTCCTGATGATTCTAATGTAGAGATTATTGAACATAGACTTAAATTGTATAGGGATTGTACA
>CAZUQY010000217.1:0-5560 GCA_964622935.1 uncultured Bacteroidales bacterium
AGAGTTTTAGGCCCTAGAGGTTTAATGCCAAACCCAAAAACCGGAACAGTAACTATGGAAATCGGAAAAGCTGTTGAAGATGTTAAGAAGGGGAAAATCGACTTTAAAGTGGACAAATATGGAATTATTCATGCTGGAGTAGGTAAAGTATCGTTTGATGTTGATAAAATTTATGATAATGCTGCAGAGCTTATTCAAACAATCATCAAACTAAAGCCTGTATCAGCTAAAGGTACTTATGTTAGAAGTATTTACCTTTCTAGTACTATGAGTCCGGGAATCGAAATTGATCCTAAATCAGTTAATTAGTAATTTGAAATTGTCGGTTATGAAACGAGAAGACAAACATGCACTTATTGAAAGCTTAAAATCTACTGTCGAAGAATACAGCCATTTTTATTTGGCTGATATCTCTGGCTTAGATGCTCAGCAAACTTATGAGTTGAGAAAAAAGTGTTTCGAGAAAGACATAGAACTGATAGTTGTCAAAAATACATTCTTCAAAAGAGCTTTGGAAGCATCTGAAAAAGATTACGGAGAACTTTACGATGTGTTAAAACAAAATACATCAGTAATGTTATGTAATGTTGCAAATGTCCCAGCTAAATTGATTAAAGAATTAAACAAAAAAAGTAATAGACCTTTACTTAAAGGTGCTTTTGCTGAAGAATCAATTTATGTTGGAGAACAAATGCTGGATGCTTTAGCTAGTCTAAAATCCAAAGAAGAACTTATCGGTGATGTTATATTATTATTACAATCACCAATGAAGACTGTTTTAGGACAACTTCAGTCAGGTAAAAACACATTGGCAGGTGTGGTTAAAACCCTGTCAGAAAGAGAATAGAAAATTAGTTAAAACAAGTTAAAATTCAAACAAAATGGCAGATCTTAAGAAGTTAGCAGAGGAATTAGTTAACCTTACTGTTAAGGACGTAAACGAATTAGCAAATATCCTAAAAGAAGAATATGGTATTGAGCCAGCTGCAGCAGCAGTTGCAGTAGCAGGACCAGCAGCAGCTGAAGATGCAGGCGAAGTTGAAAAAACAGATTTCGACGTAGTGTTAAATGCAGCAGGTGCTCAAAAACTTCAAATTGTTAAATTAGTTAAAGAACTTACAGGACTAGGACTAAAAGAAGCAAAAGCTTTAGTTGATGGAGCACCAGCTCCAATCAAAGAAGGAGTACCAAAAGATGAGGCTAATGCACTTAAAGCTCAATTAGAAGAAGCAGGTGCAGAAGTCGAACTTAAATAAACAACTTTTGTTGTATAAGTTTTAGGTTTAAAACCCAGATATGGGTTTTAAACCTTTCGTTGTTATTGTTTAGGTTCATATTTAATAATCGAATAAATGACTGTTAACACAAAGCAAAGAATTAATTTCTCAACTACAAAAAATCAGTTGGAATACCCTGATTTCCTTGAGATACAGATAAAATCATTTAAAGAGTTTTTTCAATTAGACTCAACTGCAGAACAAAGAAAAACCGAAGGGCTTTATAGAGTTTTTCAAGAAAACTTCCCAATTACGGATACTCGTAACAATTTCGTATTGGAGTTCTTGGATTATTCATTGGATCCCCCACGTTATAGTATCGAGCAGTGTATCGAAAGAGGATTAACTTATAGCATTCCTCTTAAAGCAAAACTTAAGTTGTATTGTACAGATTCTGAGCATGAAGATTTTGAAACATCGATTCAGGATGTCTGGTTAGGAACAGTTCCTTATATGACTCCAAGCGGTACCTTTGTAATCAATGGTGCGGAAAGAATTGTTGTTTCACAGTTGCACAGATCTCCTGGTGTTTTCTTTAGTCAGTCTTTGCATGCTAACGGTACTAAATTGTATTCAGCTCGTATTATTCCTTTTAAAGGATCCTGGATAGAATTTGCTACTGACATAAACTCTGTTATGTATGCATACATTGATCGTAAAAAGAAATTACCGGTAACAACTCTGCTTAGAGCTATAGGTTACGAAAGTGACAAAGACGTTCTCGAAATATTTGACCTTGCTGATGAAATTAAAGTTTCAAAAACAGCAGTCAAAAAGCTTGTGGGAAGGAGACTTGCTGCTAGAGTTTTAAAAACTTGGTTTGAAGATTTCGTTGATGAAGATACTGCTGAAGTTGTTTCTATTGAAAGGAACGAGGTTATTATCGATCGTGAAACAATTATTGAAAGTCATCATATCGATATGATTGTTGAATCTGGTGCAAAAACGATTCTTTTGCATAAAGAAAATCAGAAAATTTCAGATTATGCAATAATTTATAACACTCTTCAAAAAGATCCATGTAACTCTGAAAAGGAAGCAGTGGTTCACATTTATCGTCAGTTACGTAATACCGAACCACCTGACGAAGCAACTGCAAGAGATGTGATTGATAAATTGTTCTTTTCTGACAAACGTTATGATTTAGGTGCTGTTGGAAGATTTAGAATTAATCGCAAATTAGGACATGAGATTCCAAGCGATACAAAAGTTCTTACTCGTCAAGATATTATTGAAATTATTAAGTATTTAATTGAACTGATTAATTCAAAAGCTGATGTTGATGATATTGACCACTTGAGTAATCGTCGTGTACGTACAGTAGGTGAGCAGCTTGGAAATCAGTTTGGCGTTGGTCTTGCTCGTATGGCAAGAACTATTAGAGAAAGAATGAACGTTAGAGATAATGAGGTTTTTCATCCTATGGATTTGATTAACTCTAAAACATTATCATCTGTAATTAATTCATTCTTTGGAACAAATCAGTTATCTCAGTTTATGGATCAGATAAATCCTTTAGCTGAAATGACCCACAAACGTAGAATGTCAGCACTAGGCCCAGGCGGTTTGTCTCGTGAAAGAGCAGGTTTTGAGGTTCGTGACGTTCACTTTACACATTATGGAAGATTGTGTCCTATTGAAACTCCTGAAGGACCAAATATTGGACTTATTTCTTCATTATGTGTATATGCAAAAATTAACAAACTAGGTTTTATTGAAACTCCATATAGACATGTTGCTAACGGTAAAATTAGTTTTGAAGATATCATTTACCTCAGTGCTGAGGAAGAAGAAGAAAAAGTAATTGCTCAAGCAAATGCACTTATTGATGAAAGCGGAGTATTTCAATCATCAAAAATAAAGTCACGTAATGAAGGTGATTATCTGGTCGTAGAGCCAAATGAAATTAACCTTATGGACGTTGCTCCTAATCAAATTGCTTCTATTGCTGCTTCTTTGATTCCTTTCCTTGAACATGATGATGCTAACCGTGCATTGATGGGTTCTAACATGATGAGACAAGCAGTCCCATTATTGAGACCTCAGGCTCCAATTATTGGTACTGGGATTGAACATATGGTAGCCAAAGATTCTAGAAATATGTTAGTTGGTGCAGGTGATGGTGTGGTTGAATATGTTGATGCAGAGAAGATTGTAATCAAATATGATAGGAACGAGGAGGGAAATTTTGTTAATTTTACAGATGAAATTGTTGAATATGTAATTCCTAAGTTTAGAAAAACCAATCAAAATACATGTTTAAATCTTCGTCCAATTGTTTCGAAGGGAGATAAAATAGCAAAAGGGAAAATTCTTACAGAAGGTTATGGTACTGAAAATGGAGAACTTGCTTTAGGTCGTAATCTTAAAGTGGCTTTCATGCCTTGGAAAGGATATAATTTTGAAGATGCTATTGTTATCAATGAGAAAGTTGTACGTGAAGACTTATTTACTTCAATTCATATTGTTGACTATCAACTTGAAGTAAGAGAAACAAAACGTGGAATGGAAGAGTTGACATCAGACATCCCTAATGTTAGTGAGCAGGCAACAAAAGATCTTGATGAAAATGGGATTATTCGTATTGGAGCATATGTTAAGCCGGGTGATATCCTTATAGGTAAAATAACACCTAAAGGTGAGAGTGATCCTTCTCCAGAAGAAAAACTTCTTAGAGCTATTTTTGGTGAAAAAGCCGGAGATGTAAAAGATGCATCATTAAAAGCTTCACCTTCTACTAATGGAGTAGTTATAAATAAAAGACTTTTTGCAAAAACAATAAAAGATAGAAAAGTTAAAAATCAGGATAAAATACTGTTAGAAAATATTAATGAACAACAACTTGAAGCAAATGCAAAATTAAAATCACATTTGATTGAAAAACTTTTTGTACTTGTTAATGGTAAAACATCTCAGGGTGTAAAAGATAATTTTGGGAATGATATTATTCCTAAAGGTGTCAAGTTTACTCAAAAATTGTTGTCTGAAGTTGATTTTATTAATATCAGTCCTAACAGATGGACAACTGATAAAACTAGAAATGTTACAATTGGCAAGCTTTTATATAATTATATGATAGAGTATAAAAAGTATGAAGGCGAATTCCGTCGTAAGAAATTGGATATTACAATAGGTGATGAACTACCTGCTGGAATTATGCAGCTTGCTAAAGTGTATATCGCAAGTAAAAGAACAATTAAAGTTGGTGATAAAATGGCTGGACGTCACGGAAATAAAGGTATTCTTGCACGTATTGTACGTCAAGAAGATATGCCTTTTCTTGAAGACGGAACTCCAGTTGATATTGTATTAAATCCATTAGGTGTACCTTCTCGTATGAATCTTGGTCAGATTTATGAAACTGTTCTTGGTTGGGCAGGTCAGGTTCTAGGCCTTAAGTTTGCTACTCCTATTTTTGACGGGGCAACTATTGAACAAATCAACGAATATACAGATAAGGCAAATGTCCCACAATATGGTAAAACATATTTATATGATGGTGGTACTGGAAGAAAATTCGATCAGCCTGCAACAGTTGGTGTAATTTATATGCTAAAACTGGGTCACATGGTTGAAGATAAAATGCATGCTCGTAGTATTGGTCCATATTCACTCATTACTCAACAACCTCTTGGTGGTAAAGCACAATTTGGTGGTCAGAGATTTGGTGAAATGGAGGTTTGGGCTCTTGAAGCATTTGGAGCAGCTAATATTCTTCAGGAAATACTTACAGTAAAATCTGATGATGTAGTTGGCCGTGCTAAAACATATGAAAGTATCGTTAAGGGAGAACAGATGCCTGTGCCGGGAATACCAGAATCTCTTAATGTGCTATTGCATGAACTAAGAGGCTTATGTCTGAGAGTAAATCTTGATTAATATCGTTTTAAATATTTAAACAGCTTATAGAATGGCTTTTAGAAAAGATAATAAACCAAATACAACCTTCTCGAAAATAACAATTAGTTTAGCATCTCCTGAAGAAATTCAGGAAATGTCAAGTGGAGAAGTGACGAAACCGGAAACTATTAACTATCGTACGTACAAACCAGAAAGAGACGGTTTGTTTTGTGAAAGAATTTTTGGTCCGGTAAAAGATTATGAATGTCATTGTGGAAAGTACAAGAGGATTAGATATAAGGGAATCGTTTGTGACAGATGTGGTGTTGAAGTAACTGAGAAAAAAGTTCGTCGTGAAAGAACAGGACATATCAAACTTGAAGTCCCGGTAGCACACATTTGGTACTTTAAAACTCTCCCAAATAAAATTGGGTACTTACTTG
>CAZUQY010000218.1:0-5560 GCA_964622935.1 uncultured Bacteroidales bacterium
ACTTCTACTACAATTAAAAAAAAGATAATTACATGCTGCATAGAACTTATTCAAAATAATCTAAAATATAATTCTTATCCGGCTACATTACAAATCATTAAATATCGCGAATTCTTTATTATTAATATTATTGAAACTATAAAGAAAGAACCATTTATAAAAACTTCACAAATAATTAATCGGATTAATGAAACCAATCTAACTACTCTAAAAAAAACGTATAATGATAATCTAGATTCAATTAATGAAAATACAGGAAACGGACTAATATTGTGTAGGTTAAAATCGCACGATGAAATAATCACTGAATACAAAGAAATCCACAACTCAAACCTTATAAAATTTGGAATAACCATTAAGATTAGAAAGAAATGAAAACTTTGTTAGAAAAAGAGAGCAAAACTCCATTAGTAATGCAAGACGAAAGCTCTGGAAAGCTTTATATAACTGGCTTAATCATTCCTGAGAACCCTGAAGTTTTTTTTACTAAACTCAACCAAATTATAAATTCAACGTATAAGATTCAGAAAGAAATCTGCATAGAATTTAATCTTGAATATTTCAACACCGGTGCAGCAAGGTTTTTATATAAGATGTTTCTTGAATTGAAACAAATGAGCAATGCAAAAGTCATCTGGAAATATGAAGAAGATGATGAAGACATTTTTGAAAGTGGAAAAGAATTTGAAGAACTTACTGATATTGATTTTTCTTTTGAAAAATTATAACGAATAAAAACATAATTATATATTTTCATTGCTCGCAGTTTCAACCTGCATCAAAGTTTTTCCACAAACATTTTACCGATTCAGCAGATTTTCCATTGAAATTCATATGACATTATTCCTTCAGCACTTCGTACTGTATATAGCGAATCGCATGAGATAATGAGATTGGCGTTGACATAACAGCAAACAAACATTCCTATATTTTCGTCCGGGAACAAGAACAGGACATAAGGAAAACAATCGAAAAGAAGGATGTTCTAAAAATAATATGCAATCTTATGTATTGCTGATGGTAAAGCAAACAACACTACCTTATCATTTGGTTTTATTTGAGTATCTCCCATAGCTATAAAACTCTTAGATCCCCTAACAACACCTGCAATAATAACTCCCTCTGGCAATTCAATATCTCGAAGTTTATTTTTTGAAATAATAGCATCGCGAGAAGTAATGAACTCAAGGACTTCGGCATCTGTTCCTGTAAGGCACTTAATTGAGGAAACTTCAGCTTTCATTGTAAAAGTATAAATCATACTAGCTGTACTCAACTTTTTATTAATAATTGTATCAATACCCATTTTGGTAGCAATATCAATATAATCTAGATTCTCAATTTCAGCAATAGTCTTTTTTACTCCATATCTTTTAGCGAGTAAACATGTCAAGATATTTGTTTCATCATCGCCTGTAACAGCTACAAATGCATCCGTATTATCAATCCCTTCTTCCAAAAGGACATCAATGTTACGACCATCACCATTAATAATCATAGTATTCGGCAACATATCAACCAGTTTAAAACTTTTCTCTGGATTTAGATCGAGCATTTTTACATTCAGGTGATTTTCCAAAAACTTTGCCGACTTTATTCCTATACGGCTACCACCCAAAAACATTACATTATCAAGTTCTAATTTTTCCTTACCTGCTGTCTTGAGCAAACTAGTAATACCATCGGGATTGGTAATAATATAAAGCATATCTCCTTCAAGCAACACATCATTCCCTTTTGGAATAATAGTTTCTCCATTTCTCGTAATAGCTACAGCTCTATAATTTTTGTTTTTTGCAATTACAGCAGCTTCTCGAAGAGTCTTATTTGTAATAGGGGAATTTGCTTCAAGTTTGATAACAAACAAGGTAAGCTTACCACCGGAAAATTCAAAAATCTCCGTTGACCCAGTTTGTTTAATTACACCAACAATCTCTTTTGCAGCAATATATTCAGGATAAATCAACCTATCTACTCCTAAATTGATAAATGTTAATTTATTAATCGGACTAAGGTATTCCATATTATCAACTCGAGCAATTGTCTTTTTTGCGCCAAGTTTTTTGGCAAAAACACAAGATAATATATTTGTATCTTCTGAATTAGTAACAGCAATGAATAAATCACAACTAGCAGTTTTAGCCTCTTTTAAAACTACAAATGAAGTACACAAGCCTTCGACACACAAGACATCATACGAATTATCTACTTCCTTAAGTATTTCAACACAACTGTCTATAATAACTATGTCATGATTTTCTTTAGTAAGCATTTTGGCAAGATAAGAACCAACATCTCCTGCACCAGCGATAATAATCTTCATATTTTATTACAATTTACTTTTCAATATTTCAATAATTCTACTTGAGTAATATGTCTCAAATCCTTCTTTCTTTTTATGCTTTAAGGCAAGTATACGCAATTCGAAAAAGAAAATCAAGAATTCCATATATGACAGGTTGCCAATATCATCAATATTTTTATCAATTTTATTATCATTGAGATACTTTTCCAATATTTGATGATTTATAAATTCACCTTTATCAAATGGATGTATATAAAAAACTGAGCCATTGTTACTATCAACGAAAACAGCATTTGCAAGTTCAACATCTACATAACTTAAAATAAACAATCCAGGTATTGCAAAAGGGTATAACGGGACATCTATTTCTTGGGCTACAATACAATAAAGCATTGCAATGCTGGGAGCAACATATTTATGATAATTTATACAATTAGAAAAACTTAACTGCTCGGGTTTAAACTCTGTAACTGGATATCTTTTAAAGTTCATTTTCTCAAATAAGACACTTCCTATAAGTTTAACTTTTTCAATACCAGTCAACTGATCATTCAATTCTATCCAAACTGACTGAATAATCTTACTAGTCTCTTCCCTTAGCAAATCAATATCAACATCATGATCAAAATACTCTTCAAAAAGAAGTACTCCATCGAGTAAACGTCGATTCTTATTATTTATATATGCAATTAGTTTTTTCTCAAAGCCTATCATAAATATTTCATCCAACAATATTTCAGATCTTTCCAAGGCTAATTCATTAACCGATAGAGCATGATAATTTTCAAGATAAACTTTGAACAAATCTGCATCTGCAATTATTTTTTGTTGAATAATCTGATAAACTTTATCATCAGGATCTTCCAACAGTTTTAACATTGATATGATTTCGTTTTTATTCATTGTCTGAATCTTCCATTCTTGTTACTTTACTGACTCCCTTTATTCTAATTATTCTTCTTAAAAGATCTTCAAGATCCTCTGCATTATGAACGAACAGCTTAATTTCACCGTGAAAAACACCATCATTAGTTTCGACACTAATCGACTTCATATTAACATCTGCTTCTTGCGAAATTACTTTTGTAATATTATAAACAATTCCAAGTTTATCGACACCTTCAATTTTTATTTTAACCAAAAAAGAAAGTAACTTATAGCTTGACCATTTAACCGAAATAATTTTATCTCCTTGTTTTGCTGCAAGATTATTAAGCACCGAACAAGTTTTCTTATGGATAATTACAGAGTTATTTGGATTAAGATATCCAGCAACTTCATCACCTGGAATGGGATTACAGCAAATAGCAAGTGTGAATTTTTGATTTTTTATATCATCCACAACAAAAGTATTATCGTCCTTAATACTCTTTTTATTTTTAGGTTTGCTTCTGGTAAGTCTCCAATAACGAGCAAAAATATTGGTTGAGTCTTTTAATAATTGTTTTTCAATATCATCAATTTGTATTGCCCCAGAACCAATTTTACGATAGAATTCTACTTTACTCGGAACATTGTAACTTTGCCTCAACTCCTTAAACACCTTGTGATTTAGGCTTAACTTTAAATCTCTAACTTTTCTAATAAAGATTTCCTGGCCTTTTTCAATATTATGTAATCGCTCCTCTTTTAACGAGCTTTTAATCTTAGATTTTGCTTTTGTAGAAACGGAAAATCCCAACCATTCCCGTTTAGGAGCTTGCTTTGAAGAAGTTAATATTTCTACTTGATCTCCACTGTTTAAAACATGCGAAAGAGGTTGTAACTGATGATTTACTTTTGCTGCAATAGCTTTATTCCCAATCTCTGTATGAATTTCATAAGCCAAATCAATAACAGTTGAACCTCTTGGAAGTTTCTTTATCTCGCCCTTAGGTGTAAAAACATAAACTTCTGTTGTAAAAATATTTAGCTTAAAGTCATCTAAAAATGATAAAGAATCTGACTGATTATTTGATAAGGAATTCTTAAGGGTATCAATTAAAACGTCTAGGCTACCGCTTGCTCCCTGCTCATTTGTTTTATATTTCCAATGCGATGCCAAACCTTTTTCTGCAATGTCATCCATTTTCCTACTTCTAATCTGCACTTCAACCCATTGACCTCTAGGCCCCATAACAGTAACATGAAGAGCCTCATATCCATTAGCCTTTGGATTTTTAACCCAATCTCTAATTCTTTGTTCGTGGTGCGGATAAATATCAGTTATGATTGACATAATATGATAACACTGGGCTCGTGCCTTTTTATCAGCATAATCATCGAGATGATTAAAAACAATCCTAATAGCAAATAAATCATAAATTTCCTCAAATGGAACTCCTTTAGTCTGAATTTTATTCCAAATAGAATAAATTGATTTTAATCTGCCTTTAATTGTAAAATCAATTCCCTCTTTCTCTAAAACAAGCTTAAGTGGATCAATAATCTCGTGAATATATTTTGCTCTTCCTTCTTCAGTTTCTTTAAACTTACGCTCAATTTCACGATAAATTAACGGATGTTCATACTTTAATGCCAGATCCTCAAGTTCAGTTTTTATAGAATATAATCCTAATCTGTGAGCCAGAGGGGCATAAAGATAAACCGTCTCACTACAAATCTTAACCTGTTTAAATTCAGGCATTGAATCAAGAGTGCGCATATTGTGCAATCTGTCAGCGAGCTTAATAAAAATCACCCTCACATCCTGCGACATTGTCATGAGCATTTTTCTAAAATTCTCAACCTGTAGCGAAGCATCCTTATCTAATACATTAGATGTTTTTGTTAACCCATCAATCATTCCAGCAATTGAAACTCCGAATAAACGTTCGATATCTGTAATTGTATAATCAGTATCTTCAACAACATCATGCAATAAAGCACTGGCTATTGATTTAGGCCCAAGACCAATTTCTTGGGCAACGACCTGTGCAACCGCTATTGGATGCGAAAAATAAGGTTCGCCAGACTTTCTACGCATCTTTGAATGAGCCTCATTTGCCAAATCAAAAGCTTTCCTGATCAAGACAACATCCTCTTCAGTTTTTACCCTCTTACTAACTTTAATCAGCTCTTCAAACTGATTTTCGATCCATATGTGCTCTTCCTTTGTCAGACTCATAAGTATTTCAGACGGTAATTATTGTTATTAAATTTAATACATTAATTTACAAAGATACTAATTTTAAAATAAAATTTATTCATTAAAAAATTAAGTAGGGTTAAATTTATTTTGATGTGCTAAGCTACAAAATAAGGTTCAATCTAAAA